>NZ_JBNUPM010000006.1:0-99620 GCF_050409425.1 Facklamia sp. P13064
TATACCATTCAATTAACCGTTTAAATACAAACTCCAACTTTTGAGGTTCACATCATTAAAATACTTAAGCATGGTTTTTAATTCTGCTTCAAACACGAACATTAAGATAATTAAGCCTTTGTTTGTTTGAATCGAGGTTTATTAAGCACTTTTAATGTGCTACTATGCTTTTGAGGAGGCGATGAAATGGTATCGGTTGGAGTCATTATGGGGTCAAAATCAGACTGGCCTACAATGAAAATAGCCACAGAAGTGCTAACTGAATTTGGAATCGAATTTGAAAAGAAAGTTGTGTCAGCGCATCGTATGCCTGATGAAATGTTTGCTTATGCTAAAGATGCTCACAAGCGAGGTCTACAAGTTATTATAGCAGGTGCAGGGGGAGCTGCTCATCTACCGGGAATGGTTGCAAGTCAAACTACCTTGCCGGTTATCGGTGTGCCTATTAAGAGCTCTACTTTAAATGGATTGGACTCATTACTATCCATTGTTCAAATGCCAGGTGGTGTTCCGGTAGCAACAACAGCTATTGGTAAGGCAGGGGCAAAAAATGCGGGCCTATTAGCTATCCGAATTTTAAGTCTACAAGATGCTTCTTTAGTGCAGAAATTAGAGCAATACCACCGACAGATGCGTCAAATGTCCATAGAAAGTGGGCAAGAACTTGAATAATTACATTAAACCTGGTTCTACTATCGGCATTATCGGCGGCGGACAACTGGGCAAAATGTTGTCCCAATCTGCAAAGCGGATGGGATATCGCGTAGGAATTTTTGATCCAGGACAAAATTGTTCAGCCTCTCAAGTTGCTGACTTTCACTGTCAAGCAGCTTTCGATGATCAAAAAAGTCTAGCTGAATTCGCCCATCACGTCGATGTATTAACTTTTGAATTTGAGAATATTTCTTTGGAGTCGCTTAATAGAATTGTAGAAGAGGGAGCATATCTTCCTCAAGGTTCTTCAATTTTAAGACTTACTCAAGATCGTTTAACAGAAAAAGAGTTTTTAAGAACTAGTGGTGTACCCGTTGCAGATTATTATCCAGTTAGTAGTTATGAAGAACTTAAGCAAGGTCTTGAGCAATTAGATTACCCAGCCGTCTTGAAGACAAGACGCTTTGGTTATGATGGTAAAGGACAAATCATGTTAAAGAGCGAAGACGATATAGAAGAAGCCAAACAGCTTATTGACTCAGCTCCTTGTATATTAGAAGCTTTTGTTCCTTTCGATATGGAGTTATCCCATATGGTCGTAAGGAATAAACAAGGTCAAACGCGTATTTTTCCTTTGTCTGAAAATATTCACTATAATCATATTCTTCATCAGTCGATTGTACCCGCTCGTGTTTGTGAAGCAGTGGCCAATCAAGCCTTTAAGCTGGCAAAAACGATTGCCCATAAACTGAACTTAATTGGAATTGTTTGTATTGAAATGTTTCTAGCCGACGATAAAATTCTAGTGAATGAATTGGCACCTCGACCACATAATTCAGGTCACTATACCATTGAAGCATGTCAGTATTCACAATTTGATTTACATATTCGCTCAATTTGCGGTATGACACTTCCACAAAATAAACTATTATCTCCTGTTGTAATGACAAATATTTTAGGACAAGATCAAGAGATGGTGATTGACCAATGGCCAAATCATCCCGATTGGCACCTCCATCTATATAGTAAGGGGGAAGCGCGTCAAGATCGTAAGATGGGACACATCACTCAGCTTGCTCAAAATCCTGAGAGTATTTTAAAAACATTAAAAAAGATTGACAATTGGTCTTATAAATCATAAAAATCTAAAATTTAAGGAGTTGTTCTTATGTATAAAGTAGAGGTATTCGTAACTTATAAGGAATCAATTTTAGACCCTCAAGGTGAAGCAATTAAAGGTTCTGTTCATCGTATGGGAGTTAACCAGGTTAAAGAAATTCGTCAAGGAAAATACTTTGAATTAAAAATTGAAAAAGGACAAGAAAAAATTGAGACTTTAGTTGAGGAAATCTGTGATAAAATTTTAGCTAATCCGGTAATGGAATCTTATCGTTACACAATTACGGAGGTGGAATAGGATGAAGTTTGCAGTCATTCAATTCCCAGGCTCTAACTGTGATTTAGATGCCTTTCATGCTATCAAAGATGTCATGGGGCAAGAAGTAGAATATGTTAGTCATAAGGCTGATTCCTTAGAAGGTTTTGATGCAGTCCTAGTACCTGGCGGGTTCTCATTTGGTGATTATTTACGCTGTGGTGCGATTGCTTCTCATTCTAACGTGATGCAAGCTGTTAAAGCGTTTGCTAATGAAGGCAAATTAGTCATTGGTATCTGTAATGGGTTTCAAATATTAACAGAAGCAGGACTTCTGCCAGGTGCTTTGATTCGTAACACTTCTTTAAAATTTGTGTCAAAAAAACAGCCTCTAGAGGTTGTAAATGCAGGTTCTGCCTTTACAAATGCCTATGAAGAAGGACAGATTATTACCGTTCCAATCGCTCATGGTGAGGGGAATTATGTCGTTTCAGAAGATGAACTTAAATTATTAGAAGAAAACAACCAAATTCTTTTCCGTTATGCAGGAGAAAACCCGAATGGCTCGATTGCAAATATTGCTGGGATTTCTAATAAAGAAGGCAATGTGATGGCCATGATGCCACACCCAGAACGGGCAGTTGAAGAAATAATTAATGGTACAGATGGTATTGGAGTCTTTCAATCAATGATTAATCACTATCAAACAAAGGCGGTGCAACATGGCTAAATTAAAGGAACTTTCTCCTCAAGAAGTAGAAACAAGTAAAATTTACCGTGATTGGGGATTAAAGGATGAAGAATACTTACATATCAAAGAAGATATTTTAGGACGTCAACCAAATTTTACTGAAACAGGCCTTTATGCCGTGATGTGGTCTGAACACTGTTCTTATAAAAACTCTAAGCAAGTACTTAAGAAGTTTCCAATAGATGGTCCACAAGTTCTTCAAGGACCCGGTGAAGGGGCAGGTATTGTCGATATTGGTGACCAACAAGCTGTTGTTTTTAAGGCTGAGAGTCATAATCACCCGTCTGCTATTGAACCTTATGAAGGAGCAGCAACTGGTGTCGGCGGTATCTTAAGAGATATCTTCTCTATGGGAGCTCGTCCCATCGCATCATTGAACTCCTTACGATTTGGGGAGTTAGATAATGACCGTATGCGCTATTTATTCGAAGAAGTAGTCGCCGGAATTGCTGGATATGGAAATTCAATCGGGATTCCAACAGTAGGCGGTGAAATTGCTTTTGATGATTGTTATAAAGGAAACCCTTTAGTAAATGCGATGTCTGTAGGTCTAATTGACCATGCAGATATGCAAGTAGGTCAAGCCCAAGGAATTGGAAACTCTATTGTTTACGTAGGAGCAAAGACAGGGCGCGATGGTATTCATGGAGCAACTTTTGCTTCAGTAGAATTTGACGATGAAGTGGAATCTGAACGCTCAGCTATTCAAGTAGGAGATCCATTTATGGAAAAACTCCTGATGGAAGCCTGTTTAGAAGTTATCTACAACCATAAAGAAGCTTTAGTGGGTATTCAAGATATGGGTGCGGCTGGTTTAGTTTCTTCGTCTTCAGAAATGGCTGAAAAAGCTGGCACAGGTGTAACTTTAAACCTTGACCTAGTTCCTCAAAGAGAAACGGGCATGATTCCTTATGAAATGATGCTTTCTGAATCGCAAGAACGGATGCTTTTATGTGTCAAGCGTGGTATGGAAGAAGAAATTATCAATGTCTTTAAAGAATATGATCTAGACGCTGTAGTGATTGGTGAAGTTACTGGGGATGGTCAATACCGCTTGATGCATCAAGGTAAAGAAGTAGCCAACTTACCAGTTAATTCGCTAGGAGATGGACCGGTGTATAACAATCAAGGTCAAGTACCAGAGCGTATTCGTGAATGGGCAGATAAGGGACAATTCCAACCACAAATTGATAATGCGACCCAAACATTAAAAGATATCTTACAACAGCCAACAGTCGCTTCTAAAAAAGTAGCTTACGATACTTTCGACTCGCAAGTTCGAACCTCTACTTTAGTCTGGCCAGGCTCAGACGCAGCAGTGGTTAGAATTCGTGGCACTAAAAAAGCGATTGCTATGACTGCTGATTATAATTCACGTTACATCTATCTCAATCCGGAAATTGGTAGCCAAATGGCTGTAGCAGAAGCAGCTAGAAATATCGTAGCTTCAGGTGGAAAACCTTTAGCAATTACTGACTGTTTAAACTTTGGAAGCCCAGAAAAGCCAGAAGTCTTTTATGAATTAGATAAATCAGCTGATGGTATTGCAGCAGCCTGCCGTCAATTAGATACACCAGTTATTTCTGGTAACGTATCACTTTATAATGAGACAAATGGTCAAGCAATCTATCCTTCTCCAATGATTGGTATGGTTGGACTAATAAAAGATATCGAAAAAGTAACTACTCAATTCTTTAAAGCAGCTGGAGATGCTATTTACATGATTGGTCATACGACAGATGCCTTTAATGGATCTGAATTACAAAAAATGATGCTAGGTAAGATCGAAGGTCCTTTGTTTGACTATGATTTAGCAGCTGAAAAGGCCAACCAGGAGACTGTTGCCGCGGCTATCCAAAAAGGATATCTTGCTTCTGCGCATGACCTTTCTGAAGGTGGATTAGCTGTTGCTTTAGCGGAGTCAGCATTTAATACGGACTTAGGTCTAGAAGTAAAAGTGGACCTACCAGCTAGTCATTTATTCGCAGAGAACGGTTCACGCTTTATTGTTTCTGTAAGAGCTGATCAAAAAGCAGCGTTTGAAGCTGAATTTAAAGACCAATTCACTTTAATCGGTCAAGTAACCGATAAAGATCGAATTCGAATTCAAGCCAAAGATCAATTTATTGATGCCAAACGCTCAGACTTGCAACAACTATGGGAGGAAGCTATACCATGTCTTTTAAGAGGGAAGTAATCCGAGGCCAAGAAGTCGTCTCTACTGAAATCACCGATGATATATTCGATTTACCCTATGAAGAATGTGGTCTAATAGGTTTATGGAATCAAAAAGATGCCGCATTTGATGCTTACTATGGTCTACATGCCCTTCAACATCGTGGTCAAGAAGGGGCGGGAATTGCTGTCCTTAATGGCGATGAAATGCTAGCTCATCGTGACTTTGGTTTAGTGAATCAAGTTTTTAATCGCCGTCAAAAATTAGAAGAATTACCTGGAGATGCTGCCTTAGGTCATGTACGTTATGCAACTGCCGGTCTTAATGATATTAATAATATCCAACCCCTTGTCTTTCATTTCAATGATGGACCGGTTGCCATGGCTCATAACGGAAACTTAGTCAATGCTCACACTTTAAAAGTGGAACTTGAGAAAAAAGGCTCTATTTTTAATACCACTTCTGATAGTGAAGTAATTATGCATTTGATTCGTCGCTCTCAAAAAGAAAGCTTCATTGAAAAGTTAAAAGAATCTTTAAAGCAAGTGGTAGGAGGTTTTACTTATCTGTTCCTTACTGAAGAAGAATTAATTGGAGTGTGTGATCCCAATGGGTTTAGACCGTTGATTGTAGGAAGAATGCCTAATGGTGGGTATGTAATGGCTTCTGAGTCGTGCGCTTTAGACCAAATTGGTGCTTCTTATCTATTTGATGTGGAACCAGGTCAAGTGGTTTCCATTAATAATGAAGGTATCCAAAAAGAATATTATACAGAAAGCCGTCAACAAGCTATTTGCTCGATGGAGTTTATCTATTTTGCTCGACCGGATTCGAACATACATGGTATCAACGTACATACAGCTCGCAAGAATTCAGGAAAAAAACTAGCCCAAGAACAGCCGGTCGAAGCTGATATTGTAATTGGTGTTCCCAATTCATCACTTTCGGCTGCCTCAGGTTATGCAGAGGAAGCTGGTATTCCTTATGAAATGGGTCTTATTAAGAACCAGTATATTGCACGAACTTTTATCCAACCAACCCAAGAACTAAGAGAGCGGGGTGTAAGGATGAAGCTTTCAGCAGTCCGCAAAGTTGTCGAAGGAAAACGTATTGTGATGGTAGATGATTCCATCGTTCGAGGGACAACGTCTAAAAGAATTGTTGGCTTATTAAAAGCCGCAGGTGCTAAGGAAGTTCATGTACGCATTGCGTCACCCGCACTTAAACATCCTTGTTTTTACGGTATTGATATTTCGAATACGCGCGATTTAATTGCGGCCAACCATACACTAAAAGAAATTGAAAAGATTATCGATGCTGATTCATTAGCCTATCTCAGTGAAGAGGGTTTAGTTTCAGCTATTGACCTTCAATCAGATGCTCCTTATAAAGGATTATGTATGGCATACTTTAATGGAGATTATCCGACAGCTCTACATGATTTTGAAAAAGAATATCTTGCAGAATTAGAACGCATTGTTGAAGATTAATGATTAGGAGGAAATAAGTTGACGAAGGAAAATGCTTATAGTCGTGCAGGAGTAGACGTGCACGCTGGATATGAAGCGGTTAAAAGAATGAAAAAGCATGTCGAAAGAACCATACGTCCTGAAGTGTTAACTCATTTAGGTGGCTTTGGTGGAGCGTTTGATCTTTCAAAATTTTCATATCAAGAACCGGTTTTAGTAAGTGGAACAGACGGGGTCGGTACCAAATTAATGGTCGCTATTCAAGCAGGAAAATACGATACAATTGGTATCGATTGTGTAGCCATGTGCGTCAACGATGTGGTGGCTCAGGGTGCAGAACCTTTATTTTTCCTTGACTACATTGCGGTGGGTAAAAATGATCCTCAAGTAGTCGAGCAAATAGTAGCAGGGGTTGCTGAAGGTTGTGTTCAAGCAGGAGCCGCTTTAGTGGGTGGAGAAACAGCTGAAATGCCTGGTATGTATGATGAGAAAGATTTTGATGTGGCAGGATTTACTGTCGGAATAGCCGAGAAAAAAGAATTGCTTACGGGTAATCAGGTCAAGGCAGGAGATGTTCTAATTGGTTTAGCTTCATCAGGCATTCATTCCAATGGTTTCTCTTTAGTCCGTGACATCTTCTTCAATCAACATGATTATCAATTATCGGAGCCAGTTTTAGAAGGCGCTGACCAAAGCTTAGCTGAAGCTTTATTAGTTCCAACAAAAATCTATGTCAAAACGGTCATGCCATTGGTTAAAGATGGTTTAATTAACGGAATAGCCCATATTACAGGTGGAGGGTTTGTCGAAAACTTACCACGGATGATGCAAGAGGATTTAGCTTGTGAGATTAATTTAGGCTCTTGGCCAGTGTTACCAATCTTTAATCAAATGCAAGCTTTAGGAAAAATTGAATCCTTAGAAATGTATGAAATTTTTAACATGGGGATTGGTATGGTCCTAGCAGTAGATGTTGAAAAAGTAGTGGAAGTAAAACAAAGATTAGACCAACTTGGAGAAAACGCCTATGAAATTGGTCAAGTGGTTGAGAAAAGAGATAAAGAAGTTATTTTCAACTAGTAAGGAGGGGAAGGATGAAAGTTGCAGTATTTGCATCAGGGTCAGGTTCTAATTTTCAGGCTTTAGTGGAATCATGCCAGGATCGACCTGACATTGAATTTGTCTTATTATTTTCAGACTATCATCAAGCTTATGCATTGGAAAGAGCAAACAAATTGGGCATAACTACTTTAGTGGCCAGTCCAAAAGACTTTAATACTCGAGAAGACTATGAAAATTTTCTATTAATACAGATGCAGGATTATCAGATTGATTACATTCTATTAGCAGGTTACATGCGTGTCATTGGTCCACCTTTATTAGAAGCTTATCCTGATCGAATACTCAATATTCATCCTTCACTGCTTCCTGCTTTTCCTGGTCGACACGGCATCGCTGATGCCTACCGAGCTGGGGTTAAAGAAACAGGAGTGACTGTTCATTTAGTGGACCGAGGAATCGATACAGGCAGAATTTTAGGTCAGAAGAAAGTTTTGATTGAAGAAGGCGAAAAATTAGTGGATCTTGAGGAAAAAATCCATCAAGTAGAACATCAATTATATCCTCAAGTTGTAAAAGAATTTCTTAAAGGAGTGGAGTAAATTGTCACGTGCATTAATAAGTGTTTCGGATAAAACAGGTCTGCTACCAATGGCGAAAGCCTTAATTGCTCAAGGAGTTGAGATTATCTCAACAGGAGGGACCAAACGTTTTCTTGATGAAGCTGGACTTAAGACAACGGCTGTTGAGGAAGTGACTAATTTTCCTGAAATGATGGATGGTAGAGTGAAGACCTTGCATCCAAAAATTCACGGAGCTTTACTGGCTTTAAGAGATAATAAAGACCATCAACTAGCGGTTAAAAATCACGAAATTGAGTACATCGATTTTGTTATTGTTAATCTTTATCCATTTAAGCAAACAATTAAAAAAGCAGAAGTGACTTTAGCAGAAGCAATTGAACAGATTGATATTGGAGGACCGAGTATGATCCGTTCTGCAGCTAAAAATTATCAATCTGTCACCGTTGTTGTAGATCCAAGAGACTATGCTGTTGTCATTGAAGAATTAGAAAGTCAAAGTCAGACTAAGGCTGTTACTCGTCAACAATTGGCTCAAAAAGTGTTTGCTCACACGGCAGCTTATGATGCTTTGATTGCCAGTTATTTGGCTAATCAAATTGCTGAAGTGGAAGAAGAAGGTCAAATTGCACCAGTTGAATCACTTACCTTAACTTATGATCGGATGTATGATTTAAGATATGGTGAGAATGCTCATCAAAAAGCAGCTGTCTACCAAAAACCAATCACATCTTCTTATGCTATTACTCATGCCAAAGTTTTAAATGGTAAGCCTTTATCTTATAATAATCTACGCGATGCAGATGCCGCTATCAAAATGATCCGCGAATTTCCAGATCAAGCATGTGCAGTGGCAGTTAAACACATGAATCCTTGTGGTATAGCGGTTGCTGAAACAATAGAGATAGCTTTTAATCGATGCCGTCAAGCAGATCCAATTTCTATTTTTGGAGGCATTGTGGTTGTGAATCGGACCTTAACAATTAAATTAGCTGAAACGCTTCATTCCATGTTTCTTGATGTTATTATTGCGCCTTCTTTTGAAGAGGGAGCTTTAGAAATCCTCAAGCAAAAAGTGAATGTGCGTGTACTTCAATTAGACATGGATGACCTTTCAATGGATGCTGAAGAAATAACTTCGATAAGTGGAGGACTTTTAGTTCAAGAAGCTGATAGTTTAGTAGAAGATTCTGAACAATGGCAGCAAATGGGGACAGTTTCAACTTCTAATGAAAAAAGAGCGGCTTTATCATTTGCCTGGAGAGTGGTTAAGCATGTTAAATCAAATGCCATTGTTGTGGCTGATGGTCAGCAGACTTATGGTGTAGGTGCAGGTCAGACTAACCGTGTAGGAGCTGCTAAAATTGCTTTGGATCATGCTAAAGAATTAGGTGCCGACTTTTCTAAGATGGTATTAGCTTCAGATGCCTTTATACCAATGACAGATACAATTGAGTTAGCCCATCAATATGGTGTTCAGGCAATTGTGCAACCCGGTGGTTCCATTGGTGATAAGGAAGTAATTGCCAAAGCCGATGAATACGGTATTGCTATGTTAGCGACCAAAGTCCGTCATTTCCGTCATTAAGAGAAAGAGGTAATCATGAAATTATTAGTTATTGGTAGTGGAGGACGCGAACATGCGATTGCCTATCATTTGTTAAAAAGTCCCCTAGTCGAATCGGTTTTTTGTGCTCCTGGCAATCCAGGTATGAAAGTAGATGGCATAAATTGTGTAGACATCGCTGAGAATGCTTTTGAAGACTTAATCAATTTTGCCAAACAAGAACAAATTGATTGGACTTTTGTAGGTCCGGAAGGTCCTTTATTTGAAGGAATTGTTGACCATTTTACCCAAGCAGGTCAAATTGCTTTTGGGCCAAGTAAAGCTGCTGCTCAAATCGAAGGTTCTAAATTGTTTGCCAAAAAATTAATGCAAAAATATAAGATTCCAACTGCCCAGTATGCTAGTTTTACTGAGCAAGAGGCTGCACTCGCTTATTTGAATAACCAGTCGACTCCGATTGTAGTTAAAGTCGATGGGCCAGCTGCAGGTAAAGGAGTTACCGTTGCTTTAAGTAAAGAAGAGGCAGAGAATGCGATTAAATTAGCTTTTGAAAAAGATCCAGCAAAGCAAAGAATCGTAATTGAAGAATGTTTGCTTGGACCAGAGTTTTCAATCTTTTCAATGGTTTATAAAGGTAAAGTTTGCCACTCTTTGCCAGCTAGAGATCATAAACGTTTATTAGATGGTAATCTGGGGCCTAATACAGGCGGTATGGGAGCATTTGCCCCCGTTGAAGATATCTCAGAAGAACTATATCAAGAAACCCTTCGAACGATTGTAGAGCCTACTTTAGTGGCTATGGATAAAGAGGGGACTCCTTTTAATGGTGTTTTATACACAGGGCTAATGAACACAGCTGAAGGACCAAAAGTGATTGAGTTTAACGCACGTTTCGGTGATCCAGAAACCCAGGTCGTCTTGCCTTTATTGAAAACAGATTTTGCAGAATTGATCAATGACTTGCTGCATGGTCGTGAGACCCAAGTGGAGTGGAGGGAAGAAAAAGCATGCATGGGAGTTATCTTAGCGGCTGAAGGTTACCCACAAAATCCTACACGTGGGATTGAGTTTTCATTAAAGTCTTCTATGGATGAGACTATGAAAATCTACTATGCAGGAATTTCTTCTTACCGCCCACTTGTTTCTAGCGGGGGAAGAATTGCCATGGTTACTTGTTTAGCTGACACAAAGCAATTAGCACAAGACAAAATTTATGAGTATCTATCAAAACAAGCACTCGATCAAATTTATTACCGTAAAGACATAGGGGTCAACTTGCTTAAGCCATAGCATTCCTTTAGAATGAAAATATCGGTTTTCAATCGATTTTCATTTTAAGGATATAAATTAGGAGGTTGGCTATGGACTTTATTTCAGATATCGTCACACAATTCCGAACGGAAATTGATATTATTCAGCTATCACAAGATATTTTGATTAGCTTATTTAAAATCATTTTCTCAGTCATTCTACTTTACACTTTAAAAAAAGTTTTAATTAAAATGATTGAGAGTTACTTTCTGGGTAAAAGGTCTTCACGTATTCGCTTTGCTAAAAAAGCACGCAATCATACAATTAGTCGTTTATTGACTAACTTGGTTCAATATCTTTTTTATTTCTTTTTAGCCTATACGGTCTTAAGTATCATGGGTGTTCCAGTTGGTACTTTAGTAGCTGGGGCTGGAATTGTCAGTTTAGCCATTGGTTTGGGTGCTAAAGATTTAGTCTCAGATGTTGTTAATGGTTTCTTCATTCTCTTGGAACACCAATTTGATGTTGGGGATGCGGTAGATATTAATGGCTACAGTGGAACCGTTTATTCCATTGGTTTAAGAAATACGGTCGTCCGTGATTACAATGGAATTCATCATTTCATTCCCAACGGCAGTATTACTCAAATGTCCAATCTCTCACTCAATAGTATCCGTGTGGATATTGATTTGTTCATTTATCCTGAACAAAATATAGATCAGCTTGAAGCTCGGCTTCAAGAAATCTATTTAAAAGTGCCACAAGATGATCAGTTGATTTTACGTGCTCCAGAATTTTTAGGAGTCTTTCGTGACTCACAAGGACGTTTGATTTATAAAATAAGGATATGGTCCAAGAGTGTTGATGACATGTTAGTCGTTCAAGCTAGATACTATAAAGCTTTTATCCAAGGCTTATCTGAAGCTAAGGTGAAATTAGCCATGGGTAATCAAGAGCGAGTTCAAGTAGCATTAAATGAAGAACAGTTCATGGAAGCAGAATAAATAATAGCCAAATAAAAAGCTGACCTCATTTGAGGTTAGCTTTTTATGTATAAACCTAATATTTAAGCTTTGTTAACTGAAGCATCGTAAATACCATCGATGGCTTCTTTAATAGTTTGATTGAACTCTTCATCACTTTGACTGGCTCTTAAATCTTGTGAAAGAGCACGGGAGAATGAAGCGATGCAGTTAGGTGTTTTCTTCAAGCGGGCATTAGCTTCCTCGGTAGGATATCCACCTGATAAAGCAACGACTCTTACCATATTTGGATGGTTGGCAATTTCTTCATAGGTAGAAGGCTTAGTAGGGATAGTAATTTTAAGCATCACTAATTCATTTTCTTCCAATTTGTTTAAGTGAGCCAGAATCTCTTCAGCTAATTTTGCTTCGATCTTTTCTTTATCTTCTGCATGAATATTTACTTCAGGTTCGATAATTGGAACGAGTCCTGCAGCAATAATTTGTTTAGCAATTTCAAATTGTTGATCAACAACTGCTTTAATTCCGACTTCAGAATATGAATTAATAGTAGAACGCATTTTTGTTCCAAAAATATGACGCTCATTAGCTCTTTCTAACAATTCATCAAGAAGGGTGATAGGTTTCATTAGTTGAACACCATCTGCTTCTTCCATGAGTCCTAAGTCCACTTTAAGGAAAGGAACTACTTTTTTCTCTTCCCAAAGATAGTCAGCTGTTTTTTTGCCTTCAACTTCACGATCGATTGTTTGTTCAAATAAAATAGCGCCTAAGATTTTTTCGTTGCTAAAAGAAGGGGCAGTCATGATACGTCTACGCATTTCATGAACTTTATCAAACATTTCATCTTCATTTGAATATTGGTCCTCGTTTACTCCGTATGCCTTTAAAGCTTTTGGTGTGGATCCACCAGATTGATCAAGCGCAGCGATAAAACCTTTGCCGTTTTTAATTTGTTCAAATTGTTGTGAATTCATTCCATTACTCCTTTACGTTTACTATGCTTATGATAGCTTTAAATCTTAAAATATGCAATCTATTTCATTTTAATCGATAAGGTAAGTGCCTTCTTCAGTCATCACCATATCAACTTGTTTGTCATGGTCTTCTGTAGGAATGTCATCGTATTGTAATTGGGCATAATAAGGTAGAACTAAATAGGCATTTTTAGCTCTAAGTAAGTAACGATCATAGTAGCCTCCGCCATAACCAAGGCGTTCGCCACGGTTATTGCAAGTTACGCATGGCATAATGATAAGGTCGATGTCTTCTGGTTCAAGTCTTTGACTGATTTTTTCTGGCTCTAAGATTCCAAAAGCGGATCTTTCTAGAGGAGAATTTTCTTTATATACTAAGGCTTCCATGACACGACCAGGGAAAACTCGAGGAATACCCACTGTTTTTCCGTCTTTCCATGCTCTTTGAATGATGGGATGAGTGTTCATTTCTTCATCAGTAGAATAATAAACCATCATCTTTTTTGCTTTTTTATATTCATCCAGTTGGAAAAGCTGTTGATAAATTTTTTCTTCGGCAAAGCGACGATATTCACTTGTAAGTTGGGCTCTTTTTGCAAAAATTTCTTTTCTTAATTCTGTCTTACTCTTCATTTTGAACCTCCTAATAAAATACTTATTATAATTATACCATTAGTTTATAAAAGATAAATCAACTGCTTTCTACTTGTATACTTTTAAATTACAATGATAATAAAAGAAAGAGGTGTTTTTATGTATCAATTAGCTGATTTAAAAGAAATCGCAGCCGATTGGACAGCTTGTTTAGACAAGCAAGAACAATCGCTTGTCCTGAATCAATTAAACAATTATTTAAACCAGGAAGAGGCTGTCATATATCCACCAGCAGTAGAAGTTTTTAAAGCTTTAGAGCTGTGTCCATATTTTGATACTAAGGTAGTTATTATTGGACAAGATCCTTACCATGGTCCTAATCAAGCCAACGGCTTGGCTTTTTCAGTGAATGAGGGCCAGTCAGTGCCTCCTTCTTTGAAAAATATTTTTAAAGAATTATCAGATGATCTCAAAGTCCCTATCCGAAAAGAAACAGACCTGTCAGACTGGGCGAGACAAGGAGTGCTGTTATTAAATCGCGTGTTAACCGTCAGAGCAGGTGAAGCGAACTCTCACCAAGGAATCGGATGGGAATTCGTCACCAACCAAATCATTCAATGCCTTAATCATCATCCAAACTCTCTTATATTTATTCTCTGGGGTAAAAAAGCACAATCACTTGAAAAGTTGATAGATCGTTCCAAGCATCGAGTGATCAAGTCCAGTCACCCGAGCCCCCTAGCAGCCTATCGTGGCTTTTTTGGATCCAAGCCTTTTTCGAAAACCAATTCCTTTTTAATTGAAAAAGGCTATCAGCCTATCAAGTGGGCACCTTAGCTAAAACTATAACTAGGTGAAAAAAGTAAGCGTAATCCAAGCAATCAAATTATTGATAAAATGAAAACTCATGGATGCCGCTACATTGGCTTGATACTTCCAATAAAAATAAGTGAGACCTAAAGTCAACGGAAGATAGATGACAGCATCTGCTAAAGTAGCCATGTGCGCTCCTGTAAATAGTAAAATCGATAAGATTGTCATTGACCATTTGAACGATTTGCCTTTGTGGACTGAGGGACCGATGATGGCTTGACGAAAGATTAGTTCTTCCACAAAAGGAGCAAAAATAACTAACATAAAGAAAGTGAAATAACTAGGAACGTTCCCAATTAAATCCTGGATGGCTTGTTGATTAGCCCCCATACCCTCCAAGTCTATATAAGGCTCAATTAGACTAAGTAGGATAATACGTACAATGCCAATAATTAAGAAGCAAAGTATAGTTTTACCTAAAAGACTCTTCCAACTAGTTTGCTGGAGTAATCGCTGCCATTGATCCATTGTATATTTTCCATACAAGTACCAAGCAACAAAGCAAATAATTAGCATACTGACTAGTAAAACCCATGGTATCGACTCTTCTGCCACACCTAAGGCAAGAGCAATAGCGGGGGTGATAAGATAGAAAAGGATATAAGTAAAAAGTAATTTCCAAGCTCTATTTTTCATAATAACCTCCTAAAATTTTGATAATATTATTATATCTTATCCTACTAAAAAGACTAGTCTATCTAATGCTGAATGATTTTGATATTTTTCAAGATAAGTTGCTTGTATGCTATAATAAGTTGATTGTAAAAAAGGGGTAGAGACTATGAAAGAACTAAGTATACAAAATCTATCAAAATCATATGGTGTGAAGCAATTGATCGACCAAGTCGATTTTTCAATCCGAACAGGTGATCGAGTGGGGCTTATTGGACCGAATGGAACTGGAAAATCTTCTTTTTTAAGAGTAATTGCAGGAATCGATAGTTATGATAATGGTCAAATTAAAGCCCCTAATCAATACGAAATTGCCTATCTGGAGCAAAACCCTCGTTTAGATCCAGATAAAACCATCCTAGAAACGGTTTATGATTCAAAAGCAGCGGATATTCAATTGTTATTAACTTATGAAAAATGTCGCATGGAGTTAGAGGCTGACCCAACCAATCATTTCTTACAAGATCAATTCACCAAATTATCAGATGAAATGACCTTGAAATCTGCTTGGGAAGTTGAGATATCGGCTAAGTCTATTCTGACCCAATTAAAAATCTATAATCTAAATAAAAGGGTTGGAGAATGTTCAGGGGGCCAGCAAAAACGGATTGGGATCGCTCAAGTCTTAATTGCTGAACCGGATCTTTTAATTTTAGATGAGCCGACCAATCATTTAGACGTAGAGTCAATCCAATGGTTGGAAAAATATTTAGCTTCTTACAAAGGTGCTTTATTACTAGTCACTCATGATCGCTACTTCTTAGAACGCTCAGTCAATAAAATTATTGAATTACAATATGGACGCATTACTGAGTTTGAAGGCAATTATCAGACTTATTTAACTAAAAAGGCTGAATTGATCGAAATGCAAGCTAAACAAGCCCAAAAACAAGATCGGCTCTACTTACAAGAACTCGCCTGGATGCGTCAAGGCGCTCAGGCCAGATCAACCAAACAACAAGCTAGAATTGATCGCTTTAACCAATTGAAGGATTCGATCGGCCTAAGAGACCAATCTCAAGATGCTATTGATTTTAATTTTTCACAACAGCGGATGGGTAATCAAATTATTGAATTAGAAGACCTTACAGTCGAAATTGCTGATAAGATTATCATTAACGGTCTAACTAAGACATTTGTTAAGGGCGATCGTTTGGGAGTTGTGGGTCCTAACGGAGTGGGGAAATCAACTTTCTTAAATTGCTTGGCAGGCTTGCATCCACTTAAAAAGGGTATATGTCGGTTAGGACAAACAGTCAATATCGCTTATTATCGTCAATTAGATGAAGATTTGCCACAAGCTATGCGTATCTTAAGCTATTTAACCCAAGTAGCGGATCAGTTCAAACGTCCAGACGGTTCAAGAGTTTCGGCTGCGCAAATGTTAGAGCGTTTCAATTTTCCCAAAGAGAGTCATGGTTCACTGATACAGTCACTTTCTGGTGGAGAAAAAAGAAGACTTTACTTATTAACCCTCTTAATCCAAGAACCCAATGTTCTTTTATTGGATGAGCCAACCAATGACTTAGATATTGAGACTTTAAATACTTTAGAAGACTATATAGAATCTTTTGAAGGCGTAGTGATTATTGTTTCTCATGATCGTTATTTTTTAGATAAGACAGTCGATCAATTACTGGTCTTAAAAGGAGAAGGGAAGTTTGACTTATACTGGGGAAGCTTTTCAGAATACTTAGAAACTAAGGATAATCATATTGAGAATGAAGCAAAACCAAGTAAGCAAGCCAACAAAGAAAACGCTCAAAAGTCTCAATTAAATAAAAAAAAGCGAATGACCTATCATGAAAAACAAGAATGGCAAGGTCTTGAAGAACGGATAGTCGAGTTAGAAAGCCAAATAGAGCAAAAGCAAAAACTGATGGAAGAACATTCAGAAGATGCTGGTAAGCTAATGGATCTTCATACTGAAATTGAGTTTCTAGAAGCTAACTTACTAGAACTTTATGAACGCTATGACTATTTAAGTGATTTGGACCAATAGGAGGTAGACGGATGAAACAATATCAAGAACTGATCAGTCATATTCTAGACCATGGTGACAAAAAGTCCGATCGCACAGGAACTGGTACGCTATCAACTTTCGGTTATCAAATGCGATTTGATCTCAGTAAAGACTTTCCTCTTTTGACTACTAAACGGGTGCCTTTTGGTCTAGTTAAATCGGAATTAATGTGGTTTTTAAAGGGGGATACCAATATTAAATATTTATTAATCCATAACAATCATATTTGGGATGAATGGGCCTTTGAAAACTATACGCAATCAGCTGACTACAAAGGAGTGGACATGACTGATTTTGGTCGACGTATCCTAGAAGATAAAGAATTTGCAGAAAACTACCAGATGGAGATGTCTAGTTTTCAAGCTAATATTATAGCTAGCAATCAGTTTGCGGCTAAGCATGGTGACTTAGGTCCTATCTATGGCAAACAATGGCGATCTTGGGAGGCGAATGGTGAAACCATTGATCAAATTCAGCAGGTCATTGAATCTCTTAAAGATAATCCAGATTCTAGAAGGCATATCGTAACGGCATGGAACCCTGCAGCTATTGATAAAGCGGTCTTACCACCCTGTCATTGCTTCTTTCAATTCTATGTTAGTAAAGGCCGTTTATCCTGTCAGCTTTATCAACGCTCAGCAGATGTGTTCTTAGGCGTTCCTTTTAATATTGCTTCTTATGCTTTATTAACCCATTTAATCGCCAAAGAAACTCATTTACAGCCGGGTGAATTTGTTCATGTTTTAGGGGATGCCCATTTGTATTTAACCCATTTAAAGGCAGCACGGACTCTTTTAGAGCGTTCTCCACGTTCGCTTCCCCAGCTTAACATTTCAGATTTTCAATCCATCGATCAATTGAATTTGAATCAGATTCAGATTGAAAACTACCATCCACATCCAACAATTAAAGCAGCTATCTCAGTTTAGTAAATAGGAGGAGAAATGATGATTACATATGTTTATGCCCAAGATTTAAAAGGCGCAATTGGTTATCAAAAGGACTTACCATGGCATTTACCTAACGACCTCAATTTTTTTAAAGAAGTTACCATGGGACATACTATGTTGATGGGGAGAACGACTTTCGAATCAATGGACCGTAGAGTTTTACCAGGTCGCAAGACGGTTGTATTAACCAGTCAAGAAGATTATGGTCAAGATATTGCACAGCTGAACTTGGTACATAGTGTAGAAGATGTCTTAGAGCTAGCAAAAGATCAAGAATTAATGGTTATTGGAGGAGCAGGTGTTTTCAAAACTTTGATGGACCACGTCGATAAGATTGTGCGTACCGTCATCGAAGGAGAGTTTCCTGCAGATACCTATATGGCGGATATTGATCAAGAAAAGTTCCGTTTGGATAAGCTGGTTGAAGTTCCTGCAGATGCAGATAATGAATACCCTCATCGTTTTGAGTGGTGGGTGAGAAAATAAATGACTGATTTTACCACTTTTAAAGCAATTGGCTGCATTGGTTGTGGCAATATGGGATCAGCGATTATAAAGTCTCTTTCGACTAACTTTTCCAATTTAGCCTTTTACTTATATGATAAAGACAATTATAAAAGTCAAAGCTTGGCTAAGGACTGTGGTGAGAGTGTTGAAGCAGTAAATAGTCTTGAAAAACTTTTAGCTTCTGCTCAAATCTTTTTTATCGGAGTCAAACCGAAAGACTTAAATATCTTGTTGGACTCCCTTAATTCTATTGAATTACTTGATTCTAAATTATGGATATCGATGGTAGTGGGTAGGTCATTAAGTAGTATTCAAAAGCTACTTCCTCAAGGGCATCATCTTATCCGCATAATGCCTAATACCCCTGTTGCCATCGGACAAGGTTATGTTTCTTATTGTTACCAGAAAGAAAATTTCAATGACCAAGTAATTAATGAATTTAAGAACTTATTACAACCCTTGGGACATCTTCAGTTGATCGAAGAAAGCTTATTTGATGTTGCTTCTGCTATTGCAGGATCAGGTCCTGCCTTTATCTACCAGTTGATTGAAGCTATCAGTGATGCCGGCGTTTATTATGGCTTGAACCGTCAGCAAGCCATCGATATGGCGGCTAAAACAGTGGCTGGTGCCGGTCAGATGGTCCTGGAAAGTCATCAACATCCTGCTCAATTAAAAGACGCTGTGACCAGTCCTAAGGGTACGACCATTGCCGGTGTTAGAAGTTTAGAAGCGAATGGATTTCGATCGGCTATATTTGAAGCTGTTTCAGCAACCGTAGAGAGAACATAAGAATAAATCCATCTCCTATTCTTTTTAGAATGAGAGATGGATTTTATTGATTGAAGTTTATAGGTATTGAAAAATTGAGTAAAACATTAAACCTGCTCCTAAAATAACAAAGAGGTGCCAAATAACGTGCATCCAGCGATTAGATTTCATAGAATAAAATATCGTACCGAGAGAATAGGCGACCCCACCTAGAGCCAGATAAATTATTCCCCAAAGGTCTATTGATTTAAAGAGGGGATAAATAATTAATAGGCACAGCCATCCTAATGCTAAATAAAGATAGGTCGATAACTTTGGAAAACAGTCGATAGCAAAGACTTCAAATACAATCCCTGCTATTGCCAACATCCAGATGAGAGCAAGAAAGAGATAAGCCAAGTGATTATTAAGAGCTATCATGAGATAGGGAGTATAAGTTCCGGCAATTAATAAATAGATCGCTGAATGGTCCAGTTTTTGTAAAACACGTCGATATTTACTGTGGGAAAAAGAATGGTAGAGGGTTGAATTAGTAAAAAGAGCCACCAAAGAAAAGCCATAAACGATATAGGCAATCATATCGATGCTGGATCTTTGAGCTAATCCTTTTTTAATGAGTATATAAGTCCCAAGCAAAGATAAAGCAGCAGCGATTCCATGAGTGATAGCATTCCAAGTTTCGACTTGTTTGAATGAATGACTACTTCTAGATGGAGTCATTGTCGGATTGGACGAAGATGAATTAAACATTTAATCGGCTCCTTCTTTTATACTAATTCAATTATACTTAAGTTAGGGTTTAGATGAAAGAAAAGTCGGTTTATGGAATAATTGATTTATTTATTAGGATTACAAATGCTATAATAAAAATAATTCCACGAAACCCAGAGCATTTAACTTTATCAAAGAATGATCTTTAAAGAATAGGAGGTCTAGGATGGGACCTAGTTTTTATGAATTTATAATGCGATATGCTGATGAAGCGGCCAATGATCCCATGAGTCGCTTAGCTAATGCAGTCAGTAACGACATTGCTTTTCCCAAGCAAAGTCATGATTTTCAAGAAATATCTGATTATTTAGAAAAAAATAGTCACTATTCAAGACTATTAAGTATTTTTGATGATGCCTGGCACCAATATCAATATGCAATTTAAAGGAGAGATTTAATGAGTACACATATTCAAGCCCACTATGGGCAAATAGCCCCGATAGTTCTGTTTCCCGGTGATCCCTTAAGAGCAAAATATATTGCTGACCAATTTTTAGAAAATGTTATTCAATATAACGAAGTGCGCAATATGTTTGGCTACACAGGAGATTACCACGGTATAAAAGTATCGGTTCAAGGATCTGGAATGGGGATGCCATCAGCTATGATCTATGCAGAGGAACTTTACCGTGACTATGATGTGCAAACAATTATTCGGGTAGGATCTGCCGGTGGTATGCAAGAAAATGTTAAAGTTAGAGACATAGTCTTAGCCCAAGGAGCTACAACCGATTCTTCAGCTTTGAGTAATATTTTTAAAGGACAAGTTTCCTATGCTGCACTTGCTGATTTTCAAAGTCTTGATCACGCTTATCATTTGGCACAAACAAAAGTAGGAGACCGGGTTCATGTAGGGAATGTACTTTCTAGCGATCGTTTTTATAATGATGAGTTAGATAAAGAAAAATTAGCTCAATATGGTGTTCTAGCAGTTGAAATGGAAGCAGCCGGACTTTATGCCGTGGCAGCAAAATATCAGCGCAGAGCTTTAGCTATTTGTACGATTTCTGACCATCTATTAACTGGTGAAGAGACAACCGCTCAAGAGCGTGAACAAACCTTTACAGACATGATGGAAATAGCTTTAGAAACAGCTTTAAAATTGGATTAAACAATAGAAAGAAGGGAGATGAAATGATTTTTAAATGCAAATTTATCAAGAAGCAAAAAAACAACTTTCTTCAGTGGACTCAAGATAAATGGCTTTGCCTTTTTTTAATCTTTTCGCTTTTTGCTTTGGTTATGAATTATAAAGCGCTTCCGATTTCAGCTATGGGAAAGCTATTTGGCAGTCCTTCAGTTGAAAAAGAAGATCAATTAACCAAAGAAGATTTAGCGATTATCCAAGAAGTTTATAATTCTTTACAAATCAATTATATTGAGGAATTAGATAAAGAAAAGCTTTTAGAAGGAGCTCTAAAAGGCATGGTGGATGCGGTGGATGATCCCTATTCTGAATTTTTAAACCCTACTGAAATAACGCCTTTTGATGATTCTCTGGAAGGATCCTTCACCGGTATAGGGGTTCAATTTATGTTAAAAGATAGTTTGCCTACGGTTATAGCTCCGATTGACGGAACTCCCGCTGCAAAAGCAGGTATCAAAGCCAATGATATTATTCTAAAAGCCGATGATGTGGATCTTCAGGGATTAGACACCAGTGAAATCGTGCAAAAGATTCGTGGACCCTTGGGGTCTGAGATCACTTTAACGATCAAGAGAGGTCAATCAACCTTTGAAGTAACTATGATTCGAGAAGAAATTCCTCTTACTACGGTCGACTATGAACAAGATGATAAATATGACCAAGTGGGAGTCGTTAAAGTGAGCCAATTTGCTTCATCAACTTATGAGGAAATGGTATCGGCCGTTAAAGACTTACGGTCAAAAGGTGTCGATCGCTTTATTTTTGATTTCCGCTATAATCCTGGAGGAATGTTGGAAACAGCTTTACAAGTTAGTAATATGTTCTTAGATGATGATCAAGTCATTATGCAAACAGATGATCGTCTGAGTGAGCCGTTTGAGTATGTGGCTTCTGACGAGCGCTATGGTGATTTTCAAATTACAGAGCCTTATGTATTATTAATCGATGAAGGCTCGGCTTCAGCTAGTGAAATATTAGCTGCTGCCATTAAAGAAAATACGGATGCCCCTGTGATCGGGGTGACTTCTTTCGGAAAAGGGACGGTTCAAAGAATGATTTCAGAATCCTCATATGGGGAATTAAAATTAACCGTAGCAAAATGGCTTACACCTAGTGGGGGGTGGATTCATGAGAAAGGAATCGAACCTGATCAAGTGGTAGAAGCACCAGAAGTCGCTAATACGATTGTGTTAAATCAAGAAGAAGATTTAAAAATAGGCGATGCTTCCGAATACGTTCAATCAGCTAGTTTAATGTTACAAGCATTGGGTTATCAAGAGGAAAAAACGGCTTATTTTAGTCCTGAAATGGAAGAAGCTGTAAGGAACTTTCAAAAGGACTTTAAGCTAGAAGTAAACGGTGTTATTGACTCAGCAACCAGTGACAAATTGGTTGAAGAAACGCGAGCTTATTTAGAAGCAGAAGACCCACAATATCAAGCAGCTATCGAGGTCTTATTAGGAGAATAAGATGGGGAAATTTTTTAAAACAATTCTAATAGAGTTCGTAAATATCATTTTTGTGATTCTTGCTGCTTTGTTTCTCTTTTTAGCTGTACGTAACTATCTTGCACAGCCCTTTCAAGTTGAAGGTAAATCAATGAATCCCACTCTTTATCAAGCAGACCATTTGATAATGTGGAAACAATTTGATTTAGACCGTTTTGACATTATTGTCTTTCCTGATCCTATGGGTTCTGGCAGAACCTATGTGAAGCGTTTAATTGGCCTTCCAGGAGATTCGATTGTAGTAAGAGAAGATCAGTTATTCATCAATGATCAGTTGATTGAAGAACCTTATTTGGAGCCGGCCAAATCTAATATGGAGACAAATTATACTGAAGACTTCACTCTGTGGGAAATAACAGGTGATTCGCTTATTCCAGAAGGTAAAGTTTTTGTGATGGG
The DNA here is from genome assembly GCF_050409425.1 of Facklamia sp. P13064. Taxonomy (NCBI): domain Bacteria; kingdom Bacillati; phylum Bacillota; class Bacilli; order Lactobacillales; family Aerococcaceae; genus Facklamia; species Facklamia sp. P13064. The sequence goes on from NZ_JBNUPM010000006.1 coordinate 23,059, forward strand.
TGATAACCGACCTGGTTCAGGAGACAGTCGCCAATTTGGTTATGTCGATATTGATGAAATTGAAGGAGAAGCTAACTTTATTTATTATCCTCTTGATCGAATAGGAAAAGTAGGTAAACTGCAAGCTATAGAATAAAGAGTCTATTAAAAAGGAGGGATAAATTGAATCAGATTCAGTGGTTTCCAGGCCATATGGCAAAGGCTAAAAGGGAAGCAAAGGAAAAACTTAATTTAGTGGATTTAGTAATTGAATTGGCAGATGCTCGCATACCTGAATCCAGCCGTAATCCTGTGATTACAGAAATTATTAATCAGAAACCTTCAATTCTGGCTTTAAATAAAGCAGATTTAGCTGACCCCAATTTAACTAAACATTGGATTCAACACTATCAAGAACAAGGTCAAATTGCTTTAGCAATTGATGCTCAGCATCAATTGGGTTTGAATGAACTTAAGAAGGCCTGCAAAGACTTAATGGTAGATTTTTTTGCCAAACAAAAAGCTAAAGGGGTAAAACCTAGAGCGATTCGTCTGATGATTTTAGGCATCCCCAATGTCGGCAAGTCAACGCTCATTAACCGCTTTGTCGGAAAAAATCAAGCACAAACTGGCAATAAACCAGGGGTTACTAAAGCGCAGCGGTGGCTAAAAATTGGGAAAGAGTTTGAATTACTAGATACGCCTGGTATCTTATGGCCTAAGTTTGAAGATCCCTTGACGGGTTATCACTTAGCCTTAACCGGAGCCATTAAAGACCAATTAGTCGAAATGCAGGAGCTATCTTTAGTGTTGATCGGTCATTTAGAACAATTTTACCCTGGTTTATTAAAAGAATTTTATCATTTAGAAGACTATCATCAAGAGATGGCTGCGGCTGAAATTTTAACTAGTTTGACACAGACATTAAAACTGGATCAAGACTATACCCAAGCAGCTGAGCGATTAATATTTGATTTTCGTCAACATAAATTGGGTTCGATTACACTCGATCGTCCGATTGAGAGGGTTAACATTGAAACAAACCATTAAAGAAATCAAAGCGCAGCTAAAAACAATTGAAGACCTTGAAGATGTTTACCTCAATCAATTAAAAGAGGATCCTAGAAAAGGAGTTCAAGAGCTAGTAAGACGTCATAAACGAGTGTTAATTGCTTATAACCAACGTTATCAAGCTTATCAAAAACGCCTAGACTTTGATCGCCAATTATTGGATGCTAACCAGTCTTTTGTGCTTGCAGGAGTTGATGAAGTGGGGAGAGGTCCGATAGCTGGTCCAGTAGTAGCAGCGGCAGTTATTTTACCTCAAGATACCAGTGATTGGGTGGACGTCAATGATTCGAAAACCTTAACGCATCAAAAGCGTTCAGACTTAGCTGAAATGATAAAACAACAAGCTAAAGCTTATGCCATCACAAGCGTATCTCCTCAAGCGATTGATCGCATTAATATTTATGAGGCCAGTCGTATGGCCATGAAAGAAGCTGTTCTAAAGCTCAACAAAGCAGTGGATTTTGTTGTCGTAGACGCCATGAAATTAGATTTACAGATTCAACAAAAAGCAGTGGTGAAAGGTGATCAACGCTCACTTTCCATAGCTGCTGCTTCTATTATTGCCAAGGTCCATCGTGACCAGCTGATGGTGGATTATGCAAGATGGTATCCAGAATATGGTTTTGACCAGCACATGGGCTATCCAACTAAGAAACATCTGGTTGCGTTAGAACAATACGGCTACACGGCTATTCATAGACAATCCTTTAGTCCTGTTCAAAAAATTAATAAATTCTATGGTTCGTAAGTTGGCCAAAATTTTAAAGAGCAAGTATTGAAAAATATTTGCTCTTTTGTATGTCTTAAAGCTTTTAATGAGGATCGCAGAGCACTTATGGCCTAATTACTTTGTATCTTAAGGGTAAAAGCTTAAGGAGTGTAGGCCATGATAAAAAGAGAGTTAATCTATTTACAGATGAAAGGCGTTAAATACCGTCATTTGTGGCATTATTTTAAAGTTAGACAAAATCTCTCTCGTCAAGCAAGTGTTCATTATTTACTTATTAATAACATGTGGTCATTTAAGGAAGAGGCACTCTTCAAGGATTGGGAAAGTTGTCAAGAGATTCTAACTAATTTAGAAAAGCAAGCGATTCTCTTTGGTGAAAAATCCTATCCCTATCGCTGGCTTCAGCTTCCCCAACCACCTATTTTGTTTTTTTATAGAGGAGATCTTAACCTTTTAAATCGACCTTTAGTTGCGATTGTTGGATCTAGAAAACTATCGGCTTATGGAAAAAAAAGCGCACAAAAAATTAGCAAGGCACTAACTAAAGCGAGCTTTGTGATTGTTTCAGGTTTGGCTAAAGGAGCGGATTTTATTTCGCATAAGGCTTGTATGAGTGAAAAAGAAGGGAGAACCATCGCTATTGTTGCCAATGGCTTTGAGCATTATTATCCCAAAGAACATCATCAGCTCCAAGAACAAATAGCAAGCAGTCATTTGTTATTAAGTGAGTACCTACCCCATCAAGCTATTCGAAAGTATCAATTTATTGCAAGAAATCGTTTGGTGGCTGGACTATGCCCCGTAGTGATTGTCATTCAAGCAGCCAAGAAATCGGGCTCATTAATTACTGCTAATTATGCCTTGGAATATAATAGTCAAATTTATGCTTTACCTGGACCCATCGATGACCCGCAATCTTATGGATGCAATCACTTAATACAAGCAGGGGCAAGACCGATTGTCGATTTGGACCAATTAATAGAAGAGATAGCTCTAGATTATCAACGGCAAAAGATAAAATAAAGAGTATTCATTGACATAATTGAAAGTTTAGCATAAGATTGTTACGATTTTGCATGTGAGCAAAGGAATAAGAAAGGGAGTGATTGTTACTTGGCCTATAAATATCTCGTCATAGTCGAATCACCAACCAAAGCCAAAACCATTGATAAATATTTAGGCAAAAATTATAAAGTCGTTGCTTCAAAAGGTCATCTCAGAGATCTACCGAAATCACGAATGGGCATTGACTTAGAAAATAATTTTGAACCGCATTATATTTCAATTAGGGGCAGAGGCGATACCATTAAGGAGCTTAGAAAATTAGCCAATAAGGCTGAAAAAGTCTATTTAGCAAGTGACCCGGACCGTGAAGGAGAAGCAATTGCTTGGCATCTTTCCTATCTATTAAAATTAGATCCGCAAGCGGCTAACCGTGTAGTATTTAATGAGATTACTAAAGAATCGGTTAAAGAAGCATTTAAGCAACCACGACAAATCGATCAAGACTTAGTGGATTCTCAACAAGCAAGAAGAATTTTAGACCGAATAGTGGGTTATTCTATCTCACCTTTATTATGGAAGAAGATTAAAGGTGGTTTATCAGCAGGGCGTGTTCAATCGACCACTTTAAAACTAATTATTGACCGTGAAAAGAAAATCCGCCAATTTAAACCAGAAGAATATTGGAAAATTCCAGCGAACTTTAAAAAAGGACGGTCGAAATTTGAAGCAGAATTCTATGGACTAGACGGTAAAAAAACTGAGCTCAAGAATAAAGAGCAAGTTGATCAAGTTATGAAACGTCTTGACCTTAAAGGTGAATTTAATATTCAATCAATTACTGAAAAAGAACGTTTTCGTAAGCCCAATGCACCGTTTACTACCTCTACCTTGCAGCAAGATGCTGCCAATCGTTTGAATTTCCGTACCGGCAAAACCATGATGATTGCTCAGCAGCTTTATGAAGGCATATCTATTCGTCGTAATACCATCGGCTTGATTACTTATATGCGTACCGATTCGACTCGAATTTCACCAACAGCCAAAAAGATGGCAGGAGATTTTATTAAAGATACCTATGGTGAGCAGTATTTGGGAGCAGGACATAAGGTCAATAATAAAGCAGGGGCTCAGGATGCTCATGAAGCTATACGTCCCTCAAATGTCAGTTTAACACCCGAATCGATTAAAGATTCATTAACTAAGGACCAATTCCGTCTCTATGCTTTAATATGGGCACGCTTTGTGGCTTCACAAATGTCAAATGCCGTCTATGATACAATTAAAGCAGATATCATTCAAAATGATGTTCTCTTTCGTGCGAATGGTTCACGCATTAAATTTGAAGGCTTCTTGAAAGTTTATCCAAGTAAATCAGATAAAGATAACTATCTGCCAGCTTTGAAAGAAGGAGATGCAGTTACAGCTGAAAAGATTGATCCAAGTCAGCATTTTACTCAACCACCAGCACGCTATAATGAAGCCAGCCTAGTTAAAATGCTTGAAGAGTTGGGGATTGGGCGACCTTCCACTTACGCACCAACCTTAGAAACCTTGCGTAAACGCTACTATGTTAAAATGGAAGCTAAACGTTTTACGCCGACAGAACTAGGAGAAATTGTCAATGACATGATGGAAATTTACTTTCCAGATATTGTTGATTCTGAATTTACAGCTGGGATGGAAAATAAACTTGACCAAATCGAGGAAAATAAAGTAGAATGGCAGAAAGTTCTGAATGACTTTTATCAGATTTTCGCTAAAGATTTAGACAAGGCAGAAGAAGAGATGGAAAAAATTGAGATAAAAAATGAACCAGCTGGTTTTGACTGCCCAGAGTGTGGCAATCCAATGGTCATCAAAATTGGTCGCTATGGTAAGTTTTATGCCTGCTCCAATTTTCCAGAATGCCGTCATACTGAAGCCATCGTCAAAGAAATTGGTGTAAAATGTCCTACATGCAAAGAGGGCGAAATTATCGAAAGAAAATCGAAGAAGAACCGGATATTTTATGGGTGTTCAAGATATCCAGAATGTGAATTCGTTTCTTGGGACAAACCAATCGGTCGTAATTGTCCAAAATGTAATGAGTATCTTATCGAAAAGAAATCTCGTAAAGGCAAGCAAGTTCAATGTTCTTCTTGTGATTATACTGAAGCCATAGAAAGCTAAGCGAATTTTAAAAAAACTTCTTTAATTCAATCAATTTAGCTAAAACCGAATGCTTCACAGTTTTGTGAGTGTTCGGTTTTTTATCTATTTAGCAATATTAACTGAACTATAAAATTTACTTTTAGCCTGCATTTTGAATATGGCGCTTAATTGGCTATGAATTCAAAGAAAAGGTATAATAAAAAAAGAGGAAATTGAGGTGATAAATGATGCAGGATAAGATTATTAATTTTTTGAATTATTTATTGAACGAACGTCGTTATTCTCAACATACAGTCATCGCCTACCAAAGAGATCTGAACCAATTCTGGCTTTTTATTAAAAGTTCAGGAGAAGTTAGCTTAGAGCAAATTTCCTATCAAGATTTAAGGCTTTATTTAGCCTATCTAAACGAACGCTCGCTTAATCCCAAAACGATTGCCAGAAAATTATCCTCTTTACGTTCTTTTTTTAATTATTGTTTGCGTCGGCATTGGATTGACCAAGATCCAATGGAGTTAATTACTTATAAAGCAAAAGAGACTCATTTACCCTCTTTTTTCTATGAAAATGAAATTGAAAGTCTCATTAAAGTAGCTAAAACTAGTCTTTTAGATTATCCCAAGCGAAATCTCGCTATCCTTGAATTGATGTATGCAACGGGTATCCGCGTTTCAGAATGCTGTCAGATAAGACTAGACCAACTTGATTTTTCCTTGCAAATTCTACGTGTGTTCGGCAAGGGGAATAAGGAACGAATTGTCCCTTTTGGAGATCCAGCTATGCGAGCTTTAAAAGATTATATTGAAACGGAGCGTAAAGAGTTATTAAGTAAATGGTCCATGCAGAATCAAAGAAATAATGATATATTATTCTTATCGGAAAAAGGGAAAGCAATTAACCCTGATCAAGTGCGCCATATTTTGCAAAAAATAGTAGAAGAAAGTCAGCTTAATTTAAAGATTAATCCCCATAAATTGAGACATTCTTATGCGACCCATCTATTAAATCGTGGGGCAGATTTACGTTCCGTTCAAGAACTCCTAGGCCATGAGAATTTATCTTCTACACAAATATATACCCATATAACCGGCGATAAAATGCGATCAGAATACTTAAAAGCTCATCCGAGAGCTCGTAGAAAGAAGCAGGAGGAAGAATAAATGACAACAATATGTGCAGTTAAAAAAGATAATAAATTAGCAATGGCGGGAGATGGTCAAGTCACAATGGGAGAAACGGTCATTATGAAAGGTGGTGCCCGCAAGCTTCGTAGAATTTTTAACGATCAAGTGGTTATTGGATTTGCCGGAGGAGTTGCTGATGCTATTACCTTGTCAGAAATGTTTGAAACGAAGTTACAAGCCCATCAAGGCCAATTAACTCGAGCAGCTGTAGAAGTAGCCAAACAATGGCGGACAGATCGCTCTTTACAAAAGTTAGAAGCCCTTTTAATCGTTATGAATAAAGAAAGTCTCTTATTAGTATCCGGCACGGGAGAAGTTATCGAACCGGATGACGGTATTTTAACCATCGGTTCGGGGGGCAATTATGCCTTGGCAGCAGCTAGAGCCATGCTTAGAACAAGTGAGCAATTAAGTGCAAAAGAGATCGTTTCTCAAGCCCTAGAAATTGCTGCTGAAATTGATGTTTATACTAATAAACAAATCATGGTCGAAAGTTTTGAATCCTAGATTTAAAGGAGAATGTAAGAATGGAATTAAGTCCCAGACAATTAGTTGCAGAATTAGATAAATATATCATTGGTCAAGCAGAAGCCAAACGTTCAATAGCCGTTGCTATTCGAAATAGACAAAGACGGTTACGCCTTGAAGCTGAAATGCAAGATGAAGTAAAACCTAAAAATTTATTAATGATTGGTCCAACCGGAGTTGGAAAAACAGAAATTGCTAGACGTCTAGCCAAGATTATTAAGGCCCCTTTTTTAAAGGTGGAGGCCACTAAGTATACCGAAGTTGGTTATGTTGGTCGTGATGTAGAATCAATGGTCAGAGACTTGGTAGAGCAAGCAATTCGTATCGTTCGTGATGAAATGCGCCAAGAGGTTGAAGATGAAGCACGTGAAAAAGCAATTGATCGAATTGCTAAAGCACTAGTCCCTGGTAAGAAGAAAAAGAAGGAAGTAAAAAAAGATCCTAACAATGCCGGTGGCTTCGTCTTGCCAGATATGGAAGCTTTTATGCGCCAAATGCGTGGTGAAGTAGAAGCAGAAAAAGAAGAAGTGACGGAAGAAGTGGCTTCCAACCGTCGTCATATTCGCCAGCAAATTCGTGAGGGTGTGTTGGATAAACAAGAAGTGACTATTGAAATGGAAGAAAAGAAACTACAGTTAAACTCACTTAATCCTGCTATGGAGCAAATGATGGATATGCAAGAATCCCTCAACGCTTTAAGACCTAAGAAAATGATTCAGCGTACAGTGACTGTCAAAGAAGCGCTTAAGTTATTAACAGTAGACGAAGCAGACAAATTGGTAAACGAAGAGGATATTCATCAAAAAGGCTTAAAACTAGCTGAGAAAAACGGTATTATTTTTATTGATGAGTTAGATAAAATTGCCTCTTCAAGTAATCAATCGGGAGAAGTTTCAAGACAGGGTGTTCAGCGTGATATTTTACCAATCGTTGAAGGTAGTCAAATTCAAACCAAATACGGTATTATAAAGTCTGATCATATTCTCTTTGTGGGATCAGGTGCTTTCCATGTTGCTAAACCTTCTGATTTAATTCCAGAGTTACAAGGACGCTTTCCCATTCGAGTCAATCTTCAGGACTTAACCGCTGACGATTTTGTTAAAATTCTAACCGAACCTAAAAATGCCTTACTTATCCAATATCAGGCCCTTTTAGCTACTGAAGAGGTGACCGTTAACTTTAGCGATGAAGCAGTTCAGAAAATGGCCTACTATGCGGAAACCTTAAACCGCAATACAGATAATATTGGAGCAAGACGCCTACATACGATTATTGAGACAGTTTTAGAAGATTTATTATTTGAAGCAGCAGACACACCAATGGTAATTGAAATTACTGAAAAATACGTCGATGATAAATTAGCAGATAAGGTTGAGAATCAAGATCTTAGCCACTATATCTTATAAAGAAATGGGTGAAGCCTATGGTAACCATTCAAAATAGTTTTTTAAAAGTGGAGATAACTGAGAATGGGGCAGAAGTCCAGTCAATTACTGATCTAAAGACAGACTATGAATTTCTCTGGCAAGCAGACCCTTTCTATTGGTCTCGCAGTGCCCCCATCCTTTTTCCCATCGTTGGGCGCCTACAGGATGATCAGTATCTTTATGGTGGAAAATTCTACCAAATGAGTCGCCATGGGTTTGCTAGAGATTATACCTTTACTGTTCAAAGTCAAACCGAATCTTCTGCAAGCTTTTACTTAAAAAACAATAAAAACACGCTAGAATCATATCCCTTTGAATTTTCGCTTCAGGTTAATTATGTTTTATATGATCATAAGTTAACAATTACTTTTGAAGTTTATAATCCTTCACTTGAAAAACCTTTATATTATTCAGTGGGTTATCATCCGGCCTTTAATCTCCCACATACAGTAGGAAGAAATTATCCGGAATTCAATCAAGTAAGTTACCAATTAAATCCAGAAGGGTATTATTATCTCTTACAAACTAATAATGATGGCCTAGTCAACTTAGAAAGAGCTAAGTATACAGAAGTGATTAATCAAAAGCTGCGTCACAAACAATTTAGAAATGATGCCTTAATCTATCAAGTGAGTGAAAAAGCTGAACTTATCTTAATGGATGCTATCAATGATGTTGAAATTAAATTTCGTTCTATTGGCTTTGACTATGTTGCTTTATGGTCTCCTTATCCTAAGCGAGCTCCTTTCTTAGCCGTAGAAGCATGGTCTGGCTTACCGGATATTGCCAATGAGCCTGAGCTATTTAAGCATAAACGGGGAATTCATAGTTTAGCCCCCCAATCCATCAGTACTCATGATTTGACGATGGAATTTTTCAAGGGTGAATAAAATTAAAAAGATAAAAATAGCTAAGGAAAATGCCTTAGCTATTTTAATTTATTTTTTTCTAGGATTTAAACCGAAGGTCACTCGACTTTCTTCTCCTTTAAGCAGTCTTTGAATATTCTCTCGATGACGATAGACCATCAAAACAGCCATAAAGGCAAAGCCCCAAGAATATACTAAAGGTTCTCGTAGAATAATCCAAATAGCGACCAGCAAAAAAGAGGTCATGGCAGCAATACTCACAATTGATGTCAATAAGAGAATGGTTATAAAGAGAGCGACCATGGCTAAAGCAATATAAAAGTTAAATGCCAATAGTACACCTACCGATGTCGCAACGATTTTTCCGCCACGGAATTGACTGAAAATTGGATAGGCATGTCCCAGAACAGCAGCAATAGCCGTTAGCATAATAGCTAAATCACTATCCGAGCCTAAGAGCTGTTGGGCCATTAAAACTGGAAGATAGCCCTTTAAAATATCCACAATAATAACCACAATGGCTGCAATCGGTCCAAAATTTCTGCCGATATTCGTACCACCAGAATTGCCTGAACCGAGGGTCCGAACATCGATATTGTGGATATATTTTGAATACCAGACACCTGAGGGAATCGATCCCGCCAAGTATCCGACAATAATCATTAAGATAGCTAACATTTATTAACCTCCTAGTTTACTCTCTTCATTCTAACATGATTGAATAATTTTCACCAAGCGAATTTCTTAATTATAAAAATGCAATATTTTTGACTTTTAGGCATCAAAACAACTTTAAGTAAATCAAAAGTGTCAAAGCGGGATTTATTCTGCTATGATAATAGAGTTGGGAAATAGAGCCTTTATACTGAATAGATACTATCGTTAAAAGATTATTCAAAAAACGCATGACTATTTCTTATTAAATAACATTAAAAGGGTGAGAAAATGGCAAACAAAAATTCTAAAGTGAATTTAAGCAATTATAATGATGATGCCATTCAGATATTAGAAGGTCTAGAAGCCGTAAGAAAAAGACCGGGTATGTATATCGGATCGACTGATCAAAAGGGCCTTCACCATCTTATTTATGAAATTGTTGATAATTCTGTAGATGAAGCTCTATCAGGTTTTGCAAATCGAATTGTTGTGTCTTTAGAAGCAGATGGCTCGATTCGCATTACTGATAATGGCCGGGGCATGCCGATTGGTAGGCATGCTTCAGGGGTTCCTACGGTTCAAGTTATTTTCACTGTATTACATGCTGGTGGAAAGTTTGGCCAAGGTGGATATAAATCCGCTGGAGGGCTTCATGGAGTAGGAGCCTCGGTCGTAAATGCTTTATCTTCATGGTTGGAAGTGACGGTTATTCGAGAGGGATACCAATACCATATGCGGTTTGAAGAGGGCGGACGTCCTGCCAGCTCTTTAAAAAAGACTAAGCACAATAATCAATCAGACACTGGTACAAGTGTTCATTTTATGCCGGATGAAAAAATATTTGGATCTTCTGCCATTAACTATGAAACCATTTCCGAAAGGCTGAGAGAGTCAGCCTTCCTTTTAAAAGGAATTACCATTGAAATTCATGATCAAAGAAAAGACATTTCAGAGACTTTTCATTATGAAGATGGTTTACAAGATTTTATTCAATATCTTAATGAAGATAAAGAAGTCATGGGAAATGTGGTGGCTTTTTCAAGCCAATCAGAAGATTTTGAGATTGATTTTGCCATGCAGTATAATGATGGTTATTCAGAAACCATTCTTTCTTTTGCTAATAATGTTCGTACCAATGGTGGAGGCACGCATGAAACGGCCATGAAGACAGCTATTACCAAGGTATTTAATGACTACGGTCGTAAAATGAGTTTGATTAAAGAAAAGGATAAAAATTTAGAAGGGTCCGATATCCGGGAAGGACTGGCAGCCATTGTATCGGTTCGTATTCCTGAGCAATATCTACAATTTGAAGGACAGACGAAGGACAAATTAGGAAGTCCAAAGGCACGTACCATTGTTGAATCTTTTGTAACAGAGCACTTAGGTTATTATTTAGCAGAAAACGGTAATTGGGCGCAAACTATTTTAAGAAAAGCTTTAAAGGCTAGACAAACACGAGAAGCTGCTCGCAAAGCGCGTGAGGCTTCACGTTCTTCTAACTCTAATAAACAACAAGAACGCTTAATTTCAGGTAAGCTTACTAAGGCCCAGTCAAAAGATGCTTCAAAGAATGAACTTTATATCGTGGAGGGAGATTCGGCCGGTGGCTCAGCTAAATTAGGGCGTGATCGTAAATTTCAAGCCATATTGCCTTTAAGAGGTAAGGTCATCAACACTGAAAAAGCATCTTTAAGCGATATTATGAAAAATGAAGAAATTAATACCCTCATCTACACAATTGGTGCAGGGGTAGGGGCTGATTTTGATATTAAAGCTGCTAACTATGATAAAGTTGTCATTATGACGGATGCGGATACGGATGGTGCTCACATTCAAGTACTGCTTTTAACTTTCTTCTACCGCTATATGAAGCCATTGATTGAAGCAGGCAAGGTCTATTTGGCCATGCCGCCTCTATATAAGGTATCAAAGGGAAAAGGTAAGAATGAAAGAATCGAATACGCTTGGACAGATGAAGAACTACAAGCAAAAATTAAAGCAGTGGGACCAGGCTACATCTTACAACGTTATAAGGGGCTCGGAGAGATGAATGCGGATCAATTATGGCATACGACTATGAATCCTTCCTCACGCTTATTGATAAGAGTAACTCTTGACGATGATTCGTTATCCGAAAAGCGTTTATCGACTTTAATGGGTAGTAAAGTAGATCCTCGCCGTAAATGGATTGAAAAAAATGTTCAATTTACCATGGATGAAGAAGATTCTCTATTAAAAGAAAACACCCAAACCAACCACTCTCTAGCACAAGAAGACAAGGAAGCCTTGTTAGTGGCTAAAAACCCAGCTTCAAAAGCATCTGCGAAAACAAAAAATAAGCTATCAAAAAAAGAGCCGTCTACTGACCTTAATGAAAATCCAAGTAAGGATTTAGTGGATGAAAATGGACAAATTGATTTATTTGGAGGTGATTTATAATGACTGAACTAGAAAATAAAGGAGTCCAAGAATTAAATTTTTCATCGGTTATCGGTGATCGATTTGGTCGCTATTCCAAGTATATTATTCAAGATAGAGCGTTACCCGATATTCGCGATGGTTTAAAACCCGTTCAAAGACGTATTTTATATGCTATGTTTGCCGAAGGAAATACTGCTGAAAAAGCTTATCGCAAATCAGCCAAAACAGTGGGGAATGTGATCGGTAATTATCATCCACATGGAGATTCATCGGTTTATGAGGCCATGGTTCGTATGTCTCAAAGTTGGAAAAACCGCCAACCTTTGATCGACATGCACGGTAATAATGGTTCCATGGATGGCGACCCAGCTGCAGCAATGCGTTATACAGAAGCTAGGCTTTCAAGTATCGCCATGGAACTCTTAAGAGATATCCATTCTCAAACAGTCGATTGGATTCTGAACTTTGATGATACCATTGAAGAACCTCGTGTTTTACCCGCTCGCTTTCCTAATCTACTAGTGAATGGCGCAACCGGTATTTCAGCAGGTTATGCAACCGATATTCCTCCACACAACTTAGGGGAAGTCATTGACGCTTTAATTTATATGATTAAGCATCCCGATAAAATCAGTGTCGACCAGTTAATGAAGTATTTACCAGGACCAGATTTTCCAACGGGTGGTATTATCCAAGGTAAAGCGGGCATTAAAGAAGCCTATCAAACGGGTCAAGGTAAAGTTGTTATTCGATCTAAATTAGAAGTTGAAAAATTAAAGGGTGGTAAGTCTCAAATTGTTGTGAGTGAAGTACCCTATGACGTTAATAAAAGCAAACTTATTCAAAAATTAGATGAAATACGTCTTTCTAAAAAGCTAGAAGGGATTGCTGATGTTCGCGATGATTCAGATATTAATGGTGTTTCATTAGTCATTGAACTAAAAAGAGATGTAGAGGTCGAACCAATTCTTGCTTACCTCTATAAAAACACCGATTTACAAGTAAATTATCACTTCAATATGATAGCCATTCACGATCGTCGACCAGTCCTTTGTTCCTTAGAAAAAATGTTACAAGCTTACCTTGACCATCAAAAAGACATTATTCGTCGAAGAACTCAATTTCTTCTTAAGAAAGATCAAGACCGTCTTCATATTGTTGATGGCTTAATCCGAGTTATTTCTATTTTAGATGAAGTAATTACCACTATTCGCCAATCTGAAAACAAGGCCAATGCTAAAGATAATTTACACCAACAATATAATTTTTCAATGGCACAGGCTGAAGCAATTGTTTCCTTACAGTTATACCGTTTAACTAATACGGATATTGTAGGCCTACAACAAGAAAAATTTGAACTTAACGAAAGAATCCATATGTACGAGAATATCCTTTCTAATGCCAGTACTTTAGACAAGGTTTTGGTTAAGGAATTAAAGGAAATTAAGAAAAAGTTTAATAGTTTGAGAATGAGTCAATTAGAAGAGGAAGTGGAAGAAATTACCTTGGAAAAGACTCTTTTAATCCCACAAGAGCAAGTCTATGTGTCTGTGACTAAGGAAGGATACTTGAAACGTACTTCGGTTAGGTCATTTACGGCTTCCGATTCCACTGATTTAGGATCTAGAGATTTAGACTATCCATTATTTGTTCAAGAACTCTCGACTCATGATGCGATTGTGATTATCACATCTAAAGGTAATTATATTCATTTACCTGTTCACGAATTACCAGACATTCGTTGGAAAGATCTGGGTTTACATTGGTCTCAGCAATATCAATTAGATAAAGAGGAGTCCATCATTGCGGTGTTTGCGCAAAAAGCTTCGGACAATCCGAGTGAAGACCGAATTGTCATGATGACACAAGCAGGTCGCATTAAACAAACCCTCTTATCAGAATTCTCAACTTATCGATCCTATAAAACTCGGACAATGACTGCAATTAAATTGCAAGATGACCACGATCAATTAGTAGCAGCTCGATTAGCTAAAGCAGACAAGAACTATCAAATCGCCAGTATGACCCACCGCTCCTACGGTTTACGGTTTGATTTAGAACAAGTTTCAATTCAAGGACTAAAAGCACAAGGGGTCGTAGGTATGAAACTGAAAAAGGATGATTATCTTGTATCGATGCTCTTAATCGATCAAGCAGCTTCAAGACCACAAGTCTTCTTATTAACCAATCGAGGAAATCTTAAACGAATGGATAGTGAAGAACTGGCTAGTGCTAATCGCGCCAGTGTTGGAACGCTCATTCTAAAAGAAATAAAATCAAACCCCCATCGGATTTTAAAAGCTTTAGCCTTACAAAAAGGGAATATACCGATTATTATTCAAGGGGATACCGGTAAATCATTAGAGATGATGGCTTTTGATATCAATATTAGTAAACGCCAGAATAATGGCAGTCAGATTGTTGAGCTTGATCAACTAGGTAAGGTGATAGACATCCATCCTGCACGCTTGAAAATGTTAGATGAAGAATAAGATAAAAAACAAGTATCTGAACCAGATGCTTGTTTTTTATTTGCAAAATCAACAACTAAAACTCTGTGTACTAAAACAAAAAACAGAAAGCAAACAACTGTTATAATCTTATTGCTACAATGAGCACAGAATACACTCTATTATTTTGTTTTTTCTAACAAAACACTGATATGTAAAGCTTAACACTAATTATATAATTCACAATAACTGTTTACATTGAACTTTTATTGTGTTATATTATGGGTGTAGAAATTGTCGGATCATTTTAAAAAAGGAGAATTAAAATGGAAATTGCAAATAAAACCGAATTAAATAAAGCATGGGATGGCTTTCAAGGAAGCAAATGGCAAAAAGAAATCGATGTTCGTGATTTTATTCAAGAAAACTATGCTTTATATGAAGGGGATGAAAGTTTCCTAGCAGATGCTACACAAAATACAAAAGATCTTTGGGACCAAGTGATGGATCTTAATAAAAAAGAACGGGAAGCAGGTGGCGTTCTTGATATGGATACTAAAGTGGTTTCTTCTATCACTTCTCATCAAGCAGGTTATTTAGATAAAGACAAAGAAGCAGTCGTTGGTTTCCAAACAGATGCTCCTTTTAAACGTAGCTTACAACCTTACGGTGGAATTCGTATGTCTAAGAATTCCTTAGAAGCTTATGGCTATGAGTTAGATCCAGAAACAGAACATATCTTTACACAATATCGTAAAACTCATAACCAAGGTGTTTTTGATGTCTATACCCCAGAAATGCGCGCTGCTCGCCGCTCTGGTGTTATTACCGGTCTTCCTGATGCATATGGCCGTGGTCGTATTATTGGTGACTACCGTCGTGTAGCCTTATACGGGGTAGAGCGTTTGATGGAAGAAAAGCAAAAAGATTTTGCTAACATCGGAAATGGTACAATGGATAACGATGTGATTCAATTACGTGAAGAAGTTACTGAACAATACCGTGCTTTACAAGAATTAAAAGAATTAGGCGAAATTTATGGCTTTGATATTTCACGTCCAGCTGAGAATGCAAAAGAAGCTTTCCAATGGTTATACTTAGGCTATTTAGCTGCCGTTAAGCAACAAAATGGAGCGGCTATGTCATTAGGACGTACTTCTACTTTCTTAGATATTTATATCGAACGTGACCTAGCTAAGGGCACATTGACTGAAGTCGAAGCACAAGAGTTAGTTGATCATTTCGTGATGAAATTACGTTTGGTTAAATTTGCACGTACACCAGAATACAATGAATTATTCTCTGGTGACCCAACTTGGGTAACAGAATCAATCGCTGGTATAGGTTTAGATGGACGCCCACTTGTTACTAAGAACTCTTTCCGTTTCTTACATACCTTAACAAACTTAGGTCCGGCTCCGGAACCAAACCTAACAATTCTTTGGTCACCATCATTACCTCAAGCCTTTAAAGAATATGCAGCTAAAATGTCGATTATATCTTCTGCTATTCAGTATGAAAACGATGAGATCATGCGTCCAGAATATGGTGATGATTATGCGATCGCGTGTTGTGTGTCTGCTATGCGTGTAGGTAAACAAATGCAATTCTTTGGAGCGCGTGCTAACCTTGCTAAGACATTACTTTATGCCATTAATGGTGGGGTAGATGAAAAATCTAAAGCGCAAGTTGGCCCTCAATATGCGCCAATTACATCTGAATATTTAGATTACGATGAAGTTTTGGCTAAATATGATGATATGATGGAATGGATTGTTGAGTTATATGTAAATACTTTAAATATCATCCACTATATGCATGATAAGTATTCTTACGAATCATTAGAAATGGCTTTACACGATACAAAAGTTCTTCGTACAATGGCAACTGGTATTGCAGGCTTCTCAGTTGCAGTAGATTCTCTATCTGCAATTAAGTATGCTAAAGTTAAAACAATTCGTGATGAAAATGGTTTAGTGATTGACTACGAAATTGATGGAGATTTTCCTAAATATGGAAATAATGATGATCGTGCGGATCAAATTGCTGTAGAATTATTGAAGAACTTTATGACAAAAGTTCGTAAACATAAAACTTACCGTGATTCATTACAAACAACTTCAATTTTAACTATTACTTCAAACGTTGTTTATGGAAAGAAAACTGGTAATACACCGGACGGACGTCGTGCAGGAGAACCATTTGCACCAGGGGCTAACCCAATGCATGGTCGCGATACCCATGGTGCTTTAGCTTCTTTACTTTCTGTGGCTAAAGTACCTTATGAGTACGCTTTAGATGGTATTTCCAATACCTTCTCAATTATTCCTAAAGCGCTTGGTAAAGAAGAAGCCACTCAAAAAGCTAACCTAGCTAATATGTTAGATGGTTACTCGACAAGTGGTGGACATCACTTAAATGTCAACGTCTTTAACCGTGACACCTTATTAGATGCGATGGAACATCCTGAAGAGTATCCACAATTAACAATCCGTGTATCAGGTTATGCTGTAAACTTTATCAAGCTAACACGCGAACAACAATTAGACGTTATTAACCGTACAATGCACGCTTCAATGTAAACTTTAAACAATTAATTAAAAACTTCAGAAAAAGGGACTGAATTTTATTTCAGTTCCTTTTTCTAAAAGTTAGATGGAGGAATTGAAATGTCAGAAGTAGCACAAGCAATTAAAGGCTATGTTCACTCCACAGAAAGTTTTGGTTCAGTTGATGGACCGGGTATTCGCTTTATATCTTTTATGCAAGGTTGTCGAATGCGATGTGAATTTTGCCATAACCCAGATACTTGGAAGATGACGGGTGGCAAGGAATACAGCCCACAAGACTTATTTAATGAAGCCATTCAGTATCGTGCTTTCTGGGGAAATGAAGGGGGAGTCACTGTATCAGGTGGGGAACCCTTATTACAGATGGATTTTTTAATCGAATATTTCAAAATATGTAAGGCCAATGGAGTACATACAACCATAGATACTTGTGGCCAGCCTTTCACTTATGAAGAGCCTTTTTTTAGTAAATTTCAAGAACTGATGATGTATACGGATCTGCTTTTGTTTGATATAAAACATATCGATCGTCAAGGCCATATTAAACTAACCGGCCATCCAAATGATAATATTCTTGAAATGTCACGCTATTTATCAGATATTAATAAAGCCGTCTGGATCCGTCATGTATTGGTTCCAACAAGAACGGATTTTGATGAATATTTATACCGTTTATCCGATTATGTAGCCAGTTTAAATAACGTCTTAAAGTTTGAAGTTTTACCTTACCATATGATGGGTGTTTATAAATACACTGCATTAGGCTATCGATACAAATTAGAAGGTGTAGAACCTCCAACTAAAGAAAGAGTCGAAAATGCCAACCGTATACTGCGCTGTGCAGAATATACCGGCTACCTAAAATCATAATAAAAAAATCTGTAACCATTCAAATTTAATGGGTGGCTACAGAATTTTTTTTAGCAATTTTTTCTAATTAGTAATTAGATCAATTAACCGCCAACTAAGAATTTTGTAAAATAAGCGACAGCAATACCTACATAGTTACCTACAGCTCCTGCTAAAACTCCTAAAATTAAACCACTATCAATAAGAGACTTCCAATTAGCTGCTGCTGCTGTTAGAGAAGCTGTTGGACCACCGACGATACAACCAACAATTGAAAGAATCATGTATCCATATTCTATCTTAAATAGACGACAGATCAACAAGTGTAAAGTCAAACCTCCAACTAACATTCGAAAAACTAAAATGTCATGGTTAAGGTAGAACCTACAAATTGCTGCCAGTCAACTGCAAAACTAATAGTTGAAAAAACATTAAGGATAAGAAGAGTCCTAAATCTAAATTAGCACATAGTTTATTATTGAGCTAGACCGATAAAACGGTCGTTAACAAGATTAAACGAACAGCCTTCCAAATAGTCTCCGGCATGTAAGCTTTTGAAAATGCTGTAGTCAAAATATTTATACCAAAACCAATGGTTAATAGCTAAGCAGTTTCTCTAATGGACCACTCTTTATCTGACATCAATGCTTTCGTGTCACTAGTTGAAGGTTCTTCTTCACTTAAATGATAAGGCCAAAACTTTTCCCAAGCTTTTGAAGCTTTAAGCATAGGTGGCGCGGCGAGCATAAAGATTATTAAAGGGGTAGCAATAACGTAATCTGACGCGTTAGCAGCCGCAATGGTTTGATGACTAGCATCTAAAACTGTTGCAATAGTCGTTAAGTTAGGAGTACCACCAGTGTAGGTCGCAACAAACGTCCCAGCGATCTTTTATCCTTCATCCATATAAGGGGAAAAATGAAGGCTAAGATAGTTGCAATCACCATAAGAGATAAAATGCCTGAACTTAAAGCAATCACCGGATTTTTACTTTTTTAACTCAACTAAATCCATACTTAGCATGCAAATAATAATACGGACGGGAACTAGAAGTGAACTTATAGCACTATACACTTTATGACTGATAGGCACGACTCCTGTATTAGAAAAAATAATTCCAATTACAACAACAGTCAGGACCGGTCCTAACGATTTAAAAACTTTGTATCTTTGCAAGAATAACGCAACTGCGATCATGGATAAAACAATGAAAATAAGACCATTAGGTCTAGTTAAAACGCATCCACACAATCATGCCTTTATTATTTCTTTTATAATTCTACCATAAGTAGAAAAACATAATATTAAATTGTATTATCAATATAGCTAATCTATATTAAAGCAAAAGCCTATAATCTAACTAAATAATCATGTAAAAATTTTTGAAAATATTTATTATTTTTATCTTTTTAAAAACTTACTTTAATTATCCTATGTCAATAAGGATTCAAAAATTTATTAAAAAGTGATAAACTTAGACTGTAATTTAATTTAGGAGGATAAATATGACAAAATACTTAGTTTTTGGGCATAAAAAGCCAGATACAGATACTATTGCTTCAGCCATCGCTTTTGCCTATTTCTTAAAGCAAGAAGGACACCAAGCAGAAGCAGTCGCACTGGGTGAAATATCAAGTGAGCCAGCTTTTGCTTTAGAAAAATTTGGTATCCAACCACCAAGAATTATTAATACAGCTGCTAATGAAGTGAGCCAAGTTGCTCTAGTGGACCACAATGAGCCACAACAATCAATAGACGATATTGATCAAGTTCAAATTGATTATGTCATTGACCACCACCGCATTTCAGGCTTTAATACAGCTCAGCCTCTTTATTACCGTGCGGAGCCCCTAGGGTCAACAGCCAGTATTCTTTATAAGATGTTTCAAGAATATGGCTATGAAATTCCAGCAGATATTGCCGGCATGATGTTATCTGCTATTATTTCAGATACCTTGTTATTCAAATCTCCAACAACAACCGAAAAAGACAAGGAAATCGCTGAAAAATTGGCTGAAATAGCCCAAGTTGATATTCAATCATATGGTTTAGAATTTTTAAAGGCTGGAGCTGATCTTAGTAAGCAATCGGATGAGGAAATTGTTGATGGGGATGCTAAAAACTTTGTCATGAACGATCAAAATATTCGTATTGGTCAGACAAACATTATCGGCTTTGACGAGATTTTAAGTCGTAAAGAAAATCTTTTAAAAGTAATGGAAGATAAGCGAAAAGAAATGAATCTTAAACTCTATGTGCTAGTGATTACGGATGTCTTAGAATCCGATTCTATTGGTTTGGTGGTAGGGGCGGATATTAGTGTTGTAGAGGCAGCTTTCAATACTAAAGTTGAAGATCATCAATTTAATTTACCAGGAGTAGTTTCACGTAAGAAACAAGTGGTTCCTCCATTAACAGCAGCATTTAACAAATAAAATGAATTCCAGCCCTCAACTTTATATTAAAGTTGGGGGCTGGAATTCATTATTCTTTTAATGAAAGACGTTTAATAACAGATGCCTGAGGTGTCACATAAAGTGTTTTTTGGC
Organism: Facklamia sp. P13064; assembly: GCF_050409425.1. Lineage (NCBI taxonomy): Bacteria > Bacillati > Bacillota > Bacilli > Lactobacillales > Aerococcaceae > Facklamia > Facklamia sp. P13064. The sequence goes on from NZ_JBNUPM010000006.1 coordinate 43,502, forward strand.
CTTCATAAATAACGAAGCCAGGTTTAGAACCGTTAGGTTTCTTTAAATGTTTAACTTGGACGTAATCAACAGGCACATTAGCAGATTGTGAAAATTTAGAATAATAGGCCGCTAATTGAGCAGCTTCTACAAAGGTTTCTTCACTAGGTTTATCACTTTCGATAATAACGTGGGCACCAGGGATGTCCTTTGCATGAAGCCACCAATGGTTTTTAGATGCTTTTTTGAGGGATAAGTCGTCATTTTGTTGATTGTTTCTACCGACATAAATCATGACACCATCACTAGATTTAAAGCGACGGGGTTTAGATTGGTTTTTTGCTCGCTTTTTACTTGAAGAAGGCTTCTGTCCCACATAGCCTTCATTAATTAATTCTTGCTTAATCGATTCAACATCTTCAAGATCAGCTTGCTTAAGTTGGACTAAAATACCTTCTAAATAATCAATCTCAGCGCGGGTTAAGCTTTCTTCACGATTAATATATTTGAGAGCATCCCGATATTTTTGATACTTTTTAAAGTAAACTTGAGCATTTTCAACAGCATTTAATCGAGGATTTAATTGGATATCCATTGGCTCGTCATTATTATAAAAATTAGCCAAGGTCACCTGGTATTCCTTATCATTAATTTGATAGGCAAAGGCATTTAAAAGTTCACCTTTAATGCGATAGTCATCAGCACTTGCTGCAACATGTCGGTCAATTGAAAGTTTTTTCAATTTTTTTTGATTTTTATCAATCACTTGCTTTAATTTATGAATAATATTACCCGATAATTGCTTGACCCTATCTAAATGAACCTTTTGGTGAGAATATGCATAAATTAATTCGGAAAGAGAATCGAAGGCCACTTCTGTTCCTGGTAAATTTGCCAATTTAAAAGCATAGAAATAAACATTTTTTTCCGTTTGATAAAGAGTAGGAGAGGGGAATTCAATGGCTGATTTAACTCTTTCTAAACTGGCCAAACTAGATAGATTCCCACCTTCATCAGACATCCAAAAAGCAATCTCTTGTGCAAGAAGTTTTCCCATTCCTTGTACGCATTGGAAGGCTCTCCCTTCTCTTAGAATCGCTTCATTCTGATGACTAAATTCAAACAATTGAGAATCATTCAATTCAAATAAGTTTACTTGTTGTCTGTTGCGGGGAGGTCGCTTGAATTCTGCTCCTGGAGTGAGTGAACGATAAGCGTTTTGACTATCTGGAACATGCTTAATACAATCAATAATGGTTTGTTTATTCTGGTCGACTAGAAGGATATTTGAGTGTCGCCCCATCAATTCAAAGGTTAGCAGGTATTCTTGGTCAACACCTATTTCATCACGACCGGTAAAATAGAAATCAATAATCCGATCGTTCTCATATTGCTTGATATCAATAATGAAGGCAGATTCCAAGTATTTTCTTAATAACATGCAAAACATAGGGGCCTGTTGTGGATTGGCTGATTTCTCTTGAGTTAAGTATAAAGAAAAATAATTCGGGTGAACCGAGGCGGCTAGGCGATGATTGGTTCGGTTAGCACGTATAACTATTTGTAATTCTTGTTCAAAGGGTTGGTAAATTTTATGTACACGTCCTGCTTTTAATTGTGATCGTAACTCTTCTACTAAAGCTCGTGTAAAAAATCCATCAAATGTCATCGTCTCACTCCTCAAAAATGTCTGTTATTTATTATAAAACAAATAGGCCCTTTAAGCTAGTAAGGGCCTATTGAAGAGATTTCTTTACATAGAAATGAACTATTTCACTATTGATTTGGCATAGTTAGAAGGACTAATACCAAATTCTTTCGAAAAAGCTCTTGAAAAATATTGGATGGAACCATATCCTAATTCATTAGCGATTTCAGAAAGAGTCATTTTAGATTCATGAATTAATAGCTTACTTTGTTTTAAACGTAAGCTGTTAATGTATTGTTTAGGGGTTTGTCCTATATATTTATTAAATAAGCTTTGGAGGCTGGAGCGAGAAATATTGAAGACTTCTACCAGATCATTTACTTGATGAAGCTGACCGACATTCTCTTGGAGAAAATCAATGATTGATTGGAACAAGTCATTTTCATAATTTTCTCGCATGGAGGTAGACCTTTCAGTTTCTGTTTTATTCTCACCGTTGTGAATTTGCGTAAGTATTAATTGGAGACTTGTGACCATTTCATCATAATAGAAAGGACATTTATCCTCAGAAATAGCCGCTAAATTGACCAAGCGACTTACAAGTTGAATTTGACGATGACCAAGATGAATTGGCCTTTGAGCGATCGATTCGGCTAAGCCTTGACCAGAAAATAAAATGGAAATCAGTGTAGTCATCCCTTCTTCTTTAAAGGCAATTTGATTTTTTTGTCCTGGAAAAATTAACCAGGCGGAATTTTTTGATAAAAGAATCTGCTTATTATAGCTTACTTCTATCGAAGCTTGTCCTTGATCGACGATAATTAACTCATAGTAATTTTGTGGATGGTTGAGTATCCGTTCACCGCTTGAGTAGACTTGGTAATCAAGACCGAAGACATTTTCAATTTTAAGGCGTTTTATTTCTTTTTCTACCTTTATAGCTTCTTTTAAAGTAATAATTTGTGGTTCTTCATTTTGGCTGGGTTCCAAATAAAGTTTACATTCTGCAGTTAGAGAGAGGGTATTAAAGTATACACCCGCATTAAGCTGAACCGCATTCTGTAAGATAAAAAATTGAAAGGATTCTTTTTTATCTGGAGTATCCGTCATCACTAATAGAGCTAATCCTTTATGTTCAGTTAGGATAACTGGCTTATTAAAACGTAGTAGAGCTTGTGATCGATCCCTTTTAATGGTTACTAAACGATTAAAGGGTTTAATTTGTTGGTGGTTAGTCTTGACGGAGGTAAAATATTTCGAAGTGGCGTTCTTGGTCGATTGCTTATACATGGTAAACTCCTTTCTGCTTCTTATGTCTATTATATCTTAATTAGGATAAAAGCACTATTAATCTTTAGAAGTTAAAATTGTTCTAAAAATTATCTAAATTAACTTATATTTAAATAAGTTCTTTTAATTCAATGAAGCTAGAGTAAGAAGGTTTTGTTTGTTATAATATATTTAAAATTTCAGATAAAGTAGGTAATGTGATGAAAAGAATAAATCGAATTTTGAAGTATGTGTTCGCTATTAACTTCTTTGGGATGATTCTCTTTATTTCTAAGCCATTTTTTACGAGAGTTTATGCAGAAGAAGAGGTTAGGGCTGAAGAAACTCAAGCAGTCAAAGAAGATACTAAAGTAAAATATGTAACCATTCGATCAATTGGCGATATTTTATTACATGATAGTGTTTATTGGAGTGCCCAAACTGGTTCAATGAGTTATCAATTTGATCCAATGTTTAAAGAAGTGGCAAAATATGTCGCTAATGCTGATATCACGACAGCCAATATGGAGACCTTGGTGGCCGGAAATCAAATGGGAGTATCTTCTTATCCTTTCTTCAATGTTCCAGATCAAATTGTCGATAGTCTATTAGCGATGGATGTAAATATTGTTTCAACCGCCACTAACCATACCATGGATTTCGGAGCTAAGGGGGCGCATCTTTCATTAGAAATTCTTAAAAATAAGAAAATGGAATATGTCGGATCCTATTCATCTTGGGACGATTACAACCGTCTACGGATCATTGAAAAAAATGGCATTCGAGTAGGATTTTTAAATTATACTTATGGTACGAATGGTAACCCAATTCCTCAAGATGAAAGATACTTAGTGACTCTGATTGATGAAGAACTTATCCCATTAGAAATTCAACATTTAAAAAGACAATGTGATGTAGCTATCGTTATTTATCAATTTGGCGAAGATGCTTTTTTACCAGTTGATTCTCAAATTAGATTAACTCAATTGGCTATTGATGCAGGAGCAAACTTTGTTCTAGGAGGACATTCTCACATTATGCAACCCATGAAACGTTTTAACGATCATCAAGGTGCTTGGTATTCTCATGGTAATTTTTTGTCCGGCCAAGTAAGAGCATATGAAAAAGTCGGTGGAATTGGAGAGTATACCTTTAAGATGGATGTTGATGGAAAAGTTACTTTAGATTCTATGCGATTGATGCCAACTTATAATGTTGGCTATCCAGAATGGTCTTTTTATCAAGTAATTCCATTAGCAAAGGCTCAAGACTTTGGTCTGTGGAACGGTGATCGTTTATATGAAGAAGTAGAGCAACGATTCACTAACTATGAAAAAGACCTTGATTTTGTACCTTATTTAGATTAACTCTATAAAGGATAGCATCTTTTTGCTCTCTATTCTGTATTTACAACTAGTTACTTACAAAATAGAGGATTGGGTGAATTATGAAAAGGATAATAGTTGTTTTAATGCTCTTTACTCAAAGTTTCAGTTTACCGAATGTTCATGCTCAAAAAGGTGAAATGACTTATCTCAAAAGCCAAACCGATAAAAATATGGTATCTTTAGAAGCTTGTCAAATACTTTTAAGAGAGACCCCACTGACTTCTTCAAATAGTCAAGAAATAATCTCAGATAAAGAGTTACAAAATCAATTTGAAGCCAATCAAGTGCGCATGACAGCCATTAATGAACGCTATCAAATTTTGAACCAAGAAATTATTTCTATTCAAGAAGGGCCTAGCAATTCCTTGAACGAGGCAAATCTTGCATTGGAAGAGGTCATTGAAACTCTTTACCAAAATTTATCAATTGAGCAGCAAGATTTTGTTTCCCTATCTGCTCAAGAGCAATTAGCCTTAATCAGTCAAGATGAAACAGTTATAGAATGGCAAGCTTACATTGAAGAGTTGAATCAAATTTTGGATCAATATATTAGTGAACAAGCCGAATTAGAAGCAGAATACCAACAATTACTCTATGATAACGAAACTTTAGGGGATCAAATTCAAAGTAGTAAGGAAACAATGGCCCAACTTAGTCAATGCCAGCTTTATCCTTATTCAACAACTGCTTACCTTATCAATCAAGAAAATATGCAATTAGACGCTTCTGATCTAGCGACTTTAATCGTCTCAATCGATAATTATTTACAAAAGATTGTCCCCAAAGCCTATGCTAAAGTTACTTTTCAACAAATTTATGATCTTTTTAATAAAAAGATGACTGTTGAAGAACTAAATAATAAGCTTACTGACAAGGAAGTGATTGTATTAGATGATTTTACTTTTGCCTCTTACCAATATGCAAAAGAATTGAGCTTATTTGATATCGAAGTGATGGCTTACCAAGCCTTGAATAATTATTATATAAATAATAAGGCTGAAGTTTATCACACTGTTTATAGTAATTTATTAAATCTAAAAGAAAGCCAATTACATTACTTTTATCTAATTAATAGTGAATTATTTGAAAATCTTAAGCATTATCTTGCAAATTATCTTAACCAGCATCAATTAATTAGTGATGAAAACATCCAACAAATTAAAACACTTCATGACCGTTATCAAATGAAATTAGTTTTATATAATGAGAATAATCAGACTTGGTCAGCTAATTTAGGGGCTGATTCGGGCTATTTATTAGAATATCAGGCAAAAGACTTACTTCAAACTCAAACGCCTAATAATGAATCAACAGATATGGCTAAAGAAGATGTAAAGCATGATCAGCCAGTAGATCAGGTCAAAAAGAACCTAAATGATAGAGGGTTACTCAAACTAGAAGATAAGCAAATAGCAAATGAAACGGATAAACAGGATAATTTAGCCTTCTTAAAAGACAAACTAGCCAATAAGACTAAAGGCAAAAAAGCCAGTAATTTAGCTAAACCCTCTGATAAAGATAAAAATATAAAAGACAAGACGCAATCAAATGATAAAAAATCACAAATTTTACCAACTACTGGTGAGCAAAAGTTCTATCTCAATATCGCATGGTCTCTATTGATAATTGGCTTAATCGCCTTATTAATTAACCGCTACTTTAAACAGCTTCAGCATAAAAAGCGAATACAAGATCATCTTTTCAATGAGGAGGATCTATTTTAGTTTCACTATTTAAAAACTTTCGATATAATAAACCTAATCGAAAGGGGCGTTTTATATGGATATAAATGATTTTAATGAAGCAGTTAAGCACTTTAAGCAAATAGATAGTCATGAAGCTTTTGAATTAATAGAAGCAAAAGAAGGGAATCTTATTTTTGTAGGTCGTGAGACTTGCCCATATTGCCGTTTGTTTGTTAGTAAGTTAGCGGAAGCTGCGATTACAAGTGATTTAAATGTTTATTTCTTACATTCACAAACTCAAAATGACCTAGAAGGAACACAAATGTTCCGTGAAAAATATAACGTTGTCACAGTTCCTGGATTAGTTTATGCTGATTCGAATCGTACAGAAACAGTTTGCGATTCTTCTATGAAAGTAGAAGAGATTATTGATTTTGCTAGAGCATACTAGCTCAGTTAACAGAGGAGAGTAACATTGCAAGACAAACAAAAACAAGTAAAAACTCCTAAAAGCCCAATTGTCTGGTTTTTCATTATGATTATTCTATTCTCAGCTACCATGTTGTTACGGCTAAAAAGTGACTCTATTCAAGAAGCAGGTCAAAGTTTTGGAATACAATCTCAAGTTGCTAAGGAATCATCTGAATCCTTAGCACTTTCAACAACAGAAACAACTGAGTCAAGCACTAAGACCAAGCCTGACCAAACTAGTCAAACAACGGTTGAAGAAAGTTCTATTTCATCTCAAGAATCTGATCAAATCAGAATCTCAACAACTATCGAAACGATAGAAAAAATTGAATCCAGTGAAAGTTTTGAACAAGCCTATACTCAATTACCACCAGCTAAAACTTATTCTATTTTTCAATTTAAAAACAATGAAATTCAAGACCGATTTGTAAAACGTGCTTTTGAAGTGATGATTCAACGTCTCATTGATGAAGATAAATTTTTCTCTGCTGTAGATTATCAATTAACTATCGATCCAACATTGGACGATAATATCTATATTTTGCATCTAGAGGAAAAATACGCTGATCAATTAATAGAACGAGGGTATTACCGCTTTGATTATCGTGGAAAGAAAGTTACTAAATATTAAGTCAAAAAGCTCGGTACGGATTTAAGTGTCCTTATCGAGCTTTTTAAATCATAATTCTTTACTTAGCCAAACCCATTCCCCAATTTGATCGAATTTGCGTTCAAATTTAGGAAAATTTCCTCTGATTATAAAACTTTAGGTTTTTAAAAATCGATCTGATTTTGTTGATGAATCGGTAGACATGTAAGCAAGTTGATGATTTCTTTGGCTTTTAATCGACTTTCTAGTTCTTGATAGAGTAAATTTTTAAGTGTCCATTCATCATGCTCTGCTAATAAATACATAGCAATATTTGCTGAATGTTAATATGCTCTGCGAGGCGAAAAAGGGTAGGCATAGGCGAAGCCAATTATCTCTTGATCCATAAGAATTAGAAGAACGGCATGACTTTCTTGATAGCGAGTGACTTTTTCTTCAAATTTTTGGTTAGAAGGAACAGGACTTTCCAAAGTTAGCTGACTGTTTTGAATAAAGTCTTATAAATTGTTTGAATATCGTCAATATCACAAGGTCTAGCATCCTTGATGCTTATAAGTGGCATAAGACACCTCCTTTTGATATTCTATAATAAATATTTGAGCTTAAAATCAAAAATCATTGAAAGCGTTTACCTTTATAGTTATAATGAAAGTGTCAATTAAGTTAGAAAGGATGATCAGATGAGTCATAAAGTTTATACCAATTATTGGATGAATCGTCGTGATAATGTTGTGAAAGAACATGGATCTTACGCTACAGAGTCAGAAGCTCTCAGAGGGATAAAAGCTTGGTGGGAATTACAAAAAGATAATTACAAAGATGTTGTGGAAAGACGAACCAATTCAGGAGCTTTAGAAATCACTTACGGGGATAATAATTATTATTATCGTATTGTTGAAAGGGAGATGGATGAGGAACTTCCTTCATTGAAAGTAAAATTAAGGAGTCAAGGAGAAATTGAATCCTTAAGGAAGAAATATTTATTAGAAGATGAGCAAGTTTTATTTGATGAATTAGCCGAGCCTTATCGCGACCGTTTAGTCGAGGCTATGGGAGACGGTAAAAAAGTTCAAGATTACATATACGACCTGCAAGGTCGCATGATACGTCCTCTAAAAGTTGATAAATAATAAAATAAAAGAAGCTGAATATCCAGCTTCTTTTTTGTATGGTTTAGTAATAGTATTCATTACCTGAAGACTCAGGAGCGTAATCTACGCCTTCGTTAAAGATACCAGATGGATTCCAAAGAAGAAATTCAGTAATTCCATTTTCTTCCAAAGCAACAATTTGTTGTTGAACTTGAAGAGGTCCATATTCTTGATAGGTACCAGGTGCCAGATTCCAGTCAGTAAAGTCTTGTAACCATGGACGACTATTTGCCGCATTGGTAATATTTTTTAGGATGAGGTTTTCAGAATACATATATTGATCAACTAAGTTATAAGGTTCTAAGTCAGGAGCCGGTATACCAAAAAATCCTAAACCCCAGTGAGAAGGGTAGATCATAGAAGAAATCGTATCGACTCTTTCAGCAATTTGTTCAAAATTTTGACCGATTCCACGTACATCAGGAGCGTCCCCAGCAATTGCAGTATATCCAAAGATATCAGCTGAAACATCTGCGCCATATGGGGCTAATTTATCATTGGCTTCTTCTAAGAAATCATTAATGGCATAAACCCTTTCTTGTCCAAATTTTTCAGGGTCATCGGTTACATAGGTTTGATAGTTACCAATATTATAATCTAGTTGATCTGAGAAAGTTTGGAAACCTTCAGGGAAACGAACATAGTCAAATTGAATATCTTTAAAACCTAATTTAGCAGCTTCGATAGCAATAGTAATGTTGTAGTCCCAAATTTCTGGAAGGAATGGATTAATAAATTTAGCACCATTACCATCCTGCCAAATTTCTCCTGTTTCACTATCTTTAAAGGAATATTCAGGTTTTGCTTCAGCCACTAGTCGATCTTTGAAAGTTACAATGCGAGCGATTGGATAAATTTGACGTTTTTCTAATTCTTTCAAAAGTTCTTTAATATCTACATTGTTATAAGAATTTTGATTAACTAAAGGATTGTCTGTTTCTAATTTTGTTTGAATAACCCCCTCATCATCCTTAAAATCAATAACCACTGCATTTAAGGCGGTGGTTTCAACATAATCTAATAGGTAGTTTAGTCGTTCAGGATCAGAAAAAACAGAAGGAGCAAGATAAATGCCTTTAACACCTTCTTCAGGATAGGTAATATCGATGCCTGAATCATAAAAGAGGACAGAAGGTAGTTTCTCAGGTGCGGTAAGAATGGGATTATTGTGAGGCGATAAGCCCTCATAAGTATTATTTTCTCCTTGATTAATGCGGTTGTTGAATGCCACTACTTCTTCATCTGAATAGGCTAAGACTACTTCTGGAAGTTGGACTTTTTTGGCTTCTTTTTTATCTTCTACTTTTGGTTTACATGCTACTAGCAAAAGCATTAAAAAGGAAAGTAAAGTCAATTGTAAAATGCGTTTTTTATTCATTTAAATCACCGCTTTCTAATTATTTGCCTGTAAGATTAACAAGGTAGACTTTTAAATTAACTAAGAGTGTATTTAAAGGTTCAAAGTATTCGAGAATTTGATCTAAGTTCATATTATTTTCCGTATATAAAAGATTAACATTATCAAAAACAGCGAAGAAACTCTCATGATCAATTTCTTCACTAGTGATAGATTGATAAGACTGATCTTCTATTTCAATGTTTTCAAGATAATTAGAAATATAGATATCTGTTTTATCACATAGATTGGTCGTATATTCAATAACTTTTGTTATTTGATCTTTGGGAAGTTGATCGTTTTCTGGTATGTCTTTAAGCTCTTGGCATAATTCAAGTAATTGCTGACGGCTTTCTTCCATTTCAGCTAATAAATCTTTGCGCTTTGCGATGTTTTTGTTAAGAGGATTATCACTCTGTCCAAAGCCGGATAAATCTTCACTTAAATTAATGGTCGCTTCAAAATCTTGTTGAAGATCCAATTCACGGTTTTGAATTTCACTAATATTTCCAATAATTAGAGTAACATTGTCTTGGATGAGACCAACAGTTCGTTTAGCTCTTTCTAATGAGTTTCCACAAGCAATAATGAGAATAGATAGGCTTAGGAGGATTAATATTTTTTTTGTTTTCATCGTTTCTCCTTGTCATTCATTTATAGTTTATCTAAATTGAACTTTTTAATACATCTAGTATATAATAATAGGTATTGTAAACACAAATATTATAACAAATTAGAATTAATTTGGACAAGGAGGATTAAATGACGACCACTTTTATCATAACGGCTATAATCGTAATACTGGATCAAGCTTTAAAAATATGGACCCAAAATCATTTAACGCTAAATCAAACGCTAGAAATTATTCCTGATTTTTTTCAGTTAAACTATATTCATAATACAGGAGCGGGTTGGGGCTTATTTGCCGGCCAACGTTTTTTCTTAATAGGGGTAACTTTTTTAGTGATTTTCTATTTAGTTTATTTAATTTGGAAAAATCGCTACCATAGCCTTTGGACTAAACTTGCTTATGCACTTTTATTAGGAGGGGCAGTTGGCAACTTAATTGATCGTTTAGTGAGAGGCTATGTAGTAGATATGTTACAGATTCGTCTGTTTGATTTTCCAATTTTTAATTTGGCAGATGTGGCGCTTACTCTAGGCGTTATTTTATTGATTATAATGGTTATATGGACCGAAGAAGGAAGTGATTTAATTTGACAGAAGCATTAAAGCTCTCTAATAATGAAGCAGATCAAGACCGTTTAGATAAAGTTTTGACTAATTATTATCCAAATTTTAGTAGATCGCAATTACAAAAATTAATTAAAGAAAAAAGAGTAAAAGTTAACAATCAATTTTTAAAAGCTAACGCCATTTTAAAAGGGGATGAGATGATTACGATTGATTTTCCTGAAAAAGAAGCCAGCCCTGAAGAATTCGAGTTGATTGCTGAAGTGATGGAGTTAGAGATTATCTTTGAAGATGACAGTTTTTTGCTTGTTAATAAACCAGCTGGGATGGTTGTCCATCCTGCTAAAGGACACACTAACGGAACTCTAGTGAATGGCCTCTATCATTATTTAGGAAAAGCGCTATCCCAAGGCTTTCAATCTTACCGACCAGGAATTGTTCATCGAATTGATAAAGATACCTCTGGTTTATTAGTAGTAGCAAAAAATGATCAAGCCCATCGTCACTTAAGTCAACAATTGGTGGATCACACCATGGGGAGGACTTATGTCGCTTTAGTTAATGGGCAAGTTGAAAGCGACTCCGGACATATTGAAATGCCTGTTAAACGTGACCCATCCAATCGCTTAAGATGGCATGTGGATCCCTCGGGTAAAGAAGCTATTACTGATTTTCAAGTGCTGGAACGTTTTCAATACGCCACATTAATGCAATTAAAGTTACAGACTGGTCGGACTCACCAAATTCGCATCCATATGGAAGCTATAGGTCATCCAATTATAGCCGATCCACTTTATCGCAGAAATCTTCAAAATTTACCGGGGGAATTAGCTAATCAAAAAGACGGGCAACTATTACATGCAAAGGCCATTGATTTATTACATCCTGTTACAGATGAGCCCTTACATTTTGAATGTCCATTGCCCTTAAAGATGCAAAAAATTATAAATAGTCTAAAATAGTTAGAAAAGGAGGGAAGTAGAGATGTCTGAGACTAATCAAAAGATTTTAGCTAAGATCCGAAATTTATTGACTTTAGCTGAAGATGGCGGAAATGATGAAGAGAGCCAAACTGCTTTGCTGATGGCTCAAAAACTGATGTTAAAACATAAAATCTCTCAGCAAGAAGTTTCTGATAAAAAAAGTCCAGAAATCATTTTACGCTCCTTATCAGTCTATAAACGCTTGTATTGGTGGGAAAAAGTTTTAGTTAGGATTATCGCCGATAATTTTCGTTGCATGTTTTATATCCAAAGTAACCGATTACCTCATCAGCATTCGGTTCAACGCAAAATTGTTTTAATGGGTTTTCCAGAAGATGTGGATCTTGCTTTTCAAATGTTTAATTTAGCAGCGGATACAATGAAGTATTATTCTAAAATTCATCTAGCTGAATTAAGTGAAGAAGATTTAAGCAGCAATCCTCTATCTCAGTTGAGAAAATCCTATTATCAAGGATTTATGGACGGACTTAAGGAAAAGTTTGATATCCAACGTCAAGCCATGATGAATGAAAATGAAAAGTATGCCCTGATTATTCAAACGCCAGAAGCTGTCAAAGAAAAATTTAACCGAGAAATAACGGGTTCACTCACATTTAATCAACCTTCCTTTTCGCGATCTAACCATGCCTATCAAGACGGCTTTCAAAAAGGAAAAAATGTCAATCTCACCCAAGCTCAGATAAATCACCAAGCAGAGTCCAATCATTAAAACAATTTTATAATTGGAGATTTACTATGATTGAAGCCAATCGGCGTCTCTTAGCCAAATGATTAATTGTAGAATGGATCTTTTTATATGAGCAAGTCAAATTCCGACGATTTATTCTGCTTTAAAAATTGGAGATTCGGTTTTAATTGATGATGGGGTAATTACTACAAAAGTGAGTAAAGCAAATGATAAGTATGCTGTATTAGGGATAAAAAAGTAAAGAGAAGATCCAAGCGCCAAAAAGCTGAAAAAGGGACTTCACTTTCCTCAAACAATTTTTGAAACAGATATTTTAAATTAAAAAGACAAGCAAGGTATCGCTTTTGCTTGTCAATGTGCCGATGTAATTGCTTGCTCATGCATTAGAACTGCTCAGGATATTAAAGAAATTCAAAAACAACTTCAAATTGAATTAGGTAAGGCTGCGAGTTATATGCCAATTATGGTTAAAATAGAAACCGTCCAAGCCATTACGAAGCTAGCTGAAATTATCTTACAACTGCGAGCTAGCAGCCTTTCGCTTTAATGATCGCGCGTGGCGATTTAGCTGTTGAAAGAGTTTATATTCGCTTAGCCGAACTTCCACAGCCAATCATGTGGATGGCTGAAGCAGCTGATGCCCCCGTCGTTTGGGGCACAGAAGTCTTCGATAAATTAATTAAAACCGGTGTGCCGAGTCGCTCTGAAGTAACTGATGTCACTGAGGGAGCTCGCTCAGATTGTGTCATGATAAACAAAGGCGATTATGCAGTGGCAACGGTTAAAATGCTTGATCCTATCTTTAAAAGAATGCAAGGTCGCCTCGACCAAAAGACACCACAACTTAGCGTTCTAAATCGTGCAAATCTAGGGTCTACTCCTCCTCTTGACAAGTAAAGAGTTGAGGATAGTTATGGCACTCTGGATTGCGCGGATGACAAATTCTCCTACCGAATAGGATTAAAGATTGATGGGCTTGAGTCCATTGGTCTTTATCCAAGACCTCCATTACACGATTTTCAACTTGACGAACACTCGCACCAGGATCAACAATCTGATGATGGAGGCAGATACGATGGATATGCGTATCCACTGCAAAGGCAGGAATTCCAAAGCCGACACTCAAGACCACGTTGGTTGTTTTACGACCAACTCCGGCCAGGGCTTCAAGATCTTTACGATTACCAGGAATTTCACCTTGATGGCGTTCCATTAATTGATTGGCACATTTGTGGAGATATTTTGCCTTGTTGCGATACAAGCCGATTGTTTTTAAATAAGGCATTATCTCTTGCGGGCTCGCTTTTGCAAGTTCTTTAGGACTAGGGTAGGCGGCAAATAAGGCAGGCGTCACTTTATTAACCGCTACATCGGTTGTTTGAGCACTCAATAATACAGCTACTAATAATTGATAGCGGTTTGAGAAATTTAATTCTGCTTTAGCATCTGGAAATAGAGCAATGATTTCTTCTAATACATGACGTGCACAGTGGTTAGTTAGCATAATAAAACCCTTTCTAAAAATTAATCAATTATCAGTCTTTAATGACTATCATAAGTAATCTCTGTCAATTTCTCAAATATTTTTTTACAGATAAAAAGATAGTCATCCACAAGATTTTGTGTTAGTATTAAAAAAACGACACTACATCTTGTGTTATTTTTTAATTTAGGAGGAAACCATGGCTATGATAGTTATTGGAGGAATGATTGGAGCTGGCAAAACAAGCTTAGCGACTTTTTTAGGTAAGGCCTTAAAGAGCCAGGTGTATTACGAAAATGTAGATGATAATCATATCTTACCCTTATACTACACCGCAAGTGAAGAAGAACAAGAAAGAAAAAGGTATCCATTTTTATTACAATTAGACTTTTTGTCCAGTCGTTATCGTGATATCAAGAAAGCTTTTTATCACCCACATAATATAATAGATCGTTCCATTTATGAAGATTGGTATTTTGCCAAGGTCAACCATCAAGCGGGTAAAATTTCGGACGAAGAATTTATTATTTATGAGAAATTATTAGACAATATGATGGAAGAATTAGAAGATTTACCCAAAAAAGCACCCGATCTGATGGTTTATTTACATGGATCTTTTGAAAGCATTTTAAAAAGAATCAATCAAAGAGGTCGCGATTTTGAACAAGACCCTGAATTAATCGAGTATTATTATCGTCTATGGCAAGGTTATGATGATTGGGTAGATAACCATTATCATGCTTCCCAAGTTTTAAAGATATCGATTGATGAATTGGATGTCTTAAATAATCCTGCTGATGCAAAAAAAGTGATACAAATGGTTATTGTTAAACTAGAAGAGCTAGGGGTTCCTGCCGATGGATATGGACAAGATTAAAGACTTTAGCAAAACTTATTTAAGACAAGAAAAAAGTGGGCATGATTGGTTACATATCCAACGGGTGGTTGCCAATTGTGAGCAAATAATCAAACATATACAAGAGCCTATTAATGTTGATGTTGTTTTGGCAGCTGCTTATACCCATGATTTATTAGATGAAAAAATAAAAGTTGATTACCTCCTTACGGAAAAAGATGTAAGACATATACTTAAAGAAGCCCAAATGTCTCTGGAAGAAATAGAGCAAGTCTTACGTATTATAAAAAACCTCTCTTTTGCTGCCAATTTAATAGAAAAACAACACTTAACATTGGAAGGCCAAATTGTTCAAGATGCCGATCGCCTAGATGCAATCGGTGCGATTGGTATTGCTAGAACTTTCTACTACGGAGGTAGCAAGGGGCATAGTCTTTATGATCCGAAAGCTGTTCATACTTCGGCACAAGCTGTATGCTCCAAAGAAACTTATCGTCAAGTAAGAAACGTACGCCAACATTTTGATGATAAGTTATTAAAGCTCAAAAATTTAATGAATACTAAAGCTGGGCAGGAAATGGCTAAAAATCGTCATCAGTTAATGATTGACTTTCTACAAGCTTTTGATCAAGAAACCCTCTCAAATACCAATCAATTGAGTTAAATGGCCTGGGCAGTTGACTATAAAGTTTTCAAGATTGAAATAATTCTTTAAGCTTGTTATACTTAAAGAAGTAAACGAATACAATTAGGAGGCCCTATATGAAATTCTTTTTAGATACTGCAAATGTTGAAGAAATTAAGCGCATCAACGACCTAGGTTTGGTGGATGGCATTACTACCAATCCTACATTAATTTCTAGAGAGGGAAAAGATTTTGAAACAGTTATCAAAGAGATTTGTTCAATTGTTGATGGACCTGTTTCGGCTGAAGTCATTGCCTTAGATTATGAAGGCATGGTTAAAGAAGCTAGACAAGTTGCCCAATGGGCAGATAATATCGTGGTTAAAATTCCGATGACTGAAGCAGGCTTAAAAGCTGTTAATACATTGTCTAAAGAAGGAATTAAGACTAACGTCACACTTATTTTCTCAGTGGCTCAAGGCCTTTTAGCGGCTAAGGCAGGTGCCACATATATATCTCCATTTATTGGACGAATCGATGATATGGGAGAAGATGGTATGGAATTGATTGCTGACTTACGCTTAGTTTTAGATAACTATGCATTAGACGCTGAAATTATTGCTGCTTCCATTCGTCATATTGGACATTTTGAAGCCACAGCTGTTGCAGGAGCAGATATTGCAACGGTACCCGGCAGTCTATTCCCTAAATTATGGTCTCATCCATTAACTGACAAAGGAATTGCTGGCTTCTTAAAAGACTGGGAAGCTTTTCAGCATAAACAATCTAAATAAAAAGAAAAAGGATCTAGCTTTTAGATCCTTTTTAATTAATTATTTTTAAAAATTTAGACCAGTCAGATAACCCACAAAGGCCACAATCATTAAGCAGGATAATCGGGCAGTTGCTAAAAATATCCCTTTACGGCTCTTATGACGGCAGAGATAGATAGCTATTAGACCACCTAAGCCCCCTAAACAAAAGGTGGCTATTAATAAGCTTTTTTCTGAAATACGCCAAAGCTGATGTTTGGCTTTATATTTATCAACAGCATAGAGTGAAAAAACAACAATATTCCAAAGACCAAGCAGTCCTATGACAAAGTAAATATAAGTCGGCATAAGTCACCTTTCTATTAATAAGTTAATATTATTATAACGCTAAACGGGCTAAATAGAGCGATGGTTCTTGCAAAATAAACTGATTATTAATTTAAGCAAAACATTTTTCTAAAGACAAGTAAATGAGTTATAATGGTTATAACAAAATGACAGAGGAGAATGTATATGATAGATACAAGTACTTTATTATTGATACTCGGATTGGTTATTATTTTAGGAGCCATTTACTTCTTATCACGTAAAAGTAAAGATTCAAATAATAAACCTCAGGTTACTGACAAGACTATGAACGATCCTTTAGGTCCGGTTCATATTAATTCTGATATTGATTCTTCAACCAATGCTTTAGGGGAAGATCCGTTCAAAGATAACGTTCCTTTACGTGAAGGTCAAGCAGCTCAAAAAGCTCAGCATTATAATGATGAAATAGGAGTAAATCCTGATGAAGCAAGTGAAGCAGAGGACGGAAAAACTCCCCCCCTAAATAATAGTCAAAACGCATTTACCTCAAGTGAATCATTCGACCATTCTTCTTATCGTTTTGTTCACTATCAAGAACTAATTGATAATAATGGCTTAAAAGATGAATGGGTGCAACTTGAAGGAAAAATCGCATCGTTCTTTACTGAAGATTTAGGAGTAGAAGGCGCTATCGCCTTAGGTTCTTTATCTACTAGCCAAGAAGAACCCGTTAATCTTGTAGCTTTAAAATTCATTAACGAGACGGACCAAACGCTAAATACAGACGATCATGTCAAAGTTTATGGTAAGATGCAAGGCTTAAAAGTTTCTAATAAACAGCTTGTTCCAGCCATGTTAGTCGATCATTTCGAAAAGATTTAAAAACACCTTGACAAAAAATAAATAGACGGTATAATATGATTATAAACTTTAACAATTAAATATTTCTGATCAAGCGGTGATATAATCATGCAGCCCGGTCCTCATTGCGAGGACAGCAGAGATACCTTAGCGTACCTGTGAGACAGTTTTCATTAACTGTCTTTGGTGCGCTTTTTTTGTTAGAGAATTACGAAAGAAAGAAGGAGATTTTGTGGTGGTTAGTATCTTTAGGAATCGTGAAGGGCAGTTTTTTGCCATAGGAACTATCTTAATGATCGCAGGTTTCTTATTTTCATTTAATCCTCTTTTGAGTCGGTTTGCTTTTTATTTAGCTATTTTCTTTTTAGGCTTTTTTGCCACTAAAGAAGCTGTCAGTGAGACTTTTATTGAAAAAAAATTGAATGTAGACCTCCTCATGGTTTTAGCAGCTTTAGGAGCTGTTATTATTAATTATGAGTCTGAGGGAGCTATGCTTTTATTCATCTTTGCAGGGGCCGAAGTTTTAGAAGAATATGCAACCAATAAATCTACTAAGGCCATCGAAGAACTAATGGGGCATGTGCCTAATGTAGCCTTAAAAATTTTACCAAATGGTGAAACGAAAGAAGTGCCTACAGATAGTTTAGAAATAGGTGATCAAGTATTGGTAGCTAAGGGTGATGCCTTACCAATCGATGGTTTCTCAGATCGATCGGTAATCATAAATGAAGCTGCTTTAACCGGAGAATCTTTACCAGTAGAAAAAAATCAAGGCGAAGAAGTTTTTGCTGGTACAATCAATGAAGGAAATTCTTTTAGACTAGAGGTAAGTAAGCTAAGTAAAGATACAGTCTTTTCTTCCATTATTCGGATGGTTCAAGAGGCCCAGTCCAATCCATCTAAAATAGCGAGTTTTATCGATCGCTTTGAATCGCATTATGCTATGGGTGTTTTAATCGCTGTGCCTTTATTCATTGTTGCCTTATATTTTTTAGTGGATTATTCCTTCCAAGAGGCTTTCTACCGCGGCATGGTCTTGCTAACGGTGGCTAGTCCCTGTGCGTTAGTTGCTACGGCTACTCCAGCCACTTTATCAGCCATTTCTAATGGAGCTAAAAATGGTATTTTGGTCAAGGGTGGAGCAGCCATGGAATCATTAAATACCATGGATATTCTATTTTCAGATAAAACTGGTACTCTAACTCAAGGTGTCTTTGATGTGGTTGATTATGAGCTAGAAGAAGACTACTTAAAAGAAGTAGTTTATATGGAACAAGGTTCCAACCATCCCATTGCACTAGCAGTTGTTAAGCATTTTAAGGATCTAGACTTGTCGGAAGTAGATACCCATGAAAAGGTGGAAGAATTATCAGGACAAGGGATGAAAAAAGGAGAAATTCAAGTTGGAAAGCCTTCTACTTTTGAACACTTAGCAAATTATGCACAATATATTGATCGAATAGAAGAAGGGCATACAACTATCTTTATCGCTAATCAAGAAAAAGTATTAGGTTATCTCTCATTAGCTGATAAGATTCGTTCCGAATCAATTGAAGCGGTTAAGAAATTCCAGCAAGCCGGAGTAGAAGTTGTCCTGATTACTGGGGATAACCATCAAGTTGCTAAAAAAGTAGGTCAGCAGGTAGGGATTGAAGACGTAGTGGCTGAATGCTTACCCAAGGATAAAATAAAATATGTTAAAGAAAGTCAAGCAAAGGATAAGGTAGTGGGCATGATTGGCGATGGAATTAATGATGCTCCTGCTTTAGCCCATGCTAATATTGGTATTGCCATGGGATCTGGCTCGTCTATCGCGATGGAGTCATCTGAAATTATCGTTGTTAAAAATAATTTATTGAAATTATTTTATTCTTACCAGTTGAGTCATAAATTAAATCGAATCATTAAGCAAAACATTATCTTTGCTATTAGTGTCATCTTTATATTAATTGTCCTTAACTTTCTAGGTACTTTAGACTTACCTTTAGGTGTAGTTTTTCATGAAGGCTCTACTATTTTAGTTATTTTAAACGGTCTTCGTCTTTTAAGACAAAACGAGTCTTTAAATGAATAATTTTTACTTTTAATCTCGGTTCTCTCCCATTTTTGGTATTTTGGGAGAGTTTTATGCATTTAATATGAAATCGAGATTAAAATATACTACAATAAGAGTTACTTGAAAAAAATATAGAGAGGAAGAAAAATAATGTTTGCAATTTTTCGCAAATTAGCATGGTTTTTTAAATTAAGATGGAAGACCTATACCTTGGCAATAGGGGGGTTGATTTCTTGTGCTGTTTTATCTGCAATAATTCCTTTATTAATTGGTCAAGTAGTTGACCAAATGGCAAAAGGTAGTCTAACTTCATCCTCTCTTTTACAGTATATGTTATTGCTTTTATTGGTCGGTCTAATGATGTATGGCTTACGTTATATGTGGCGATCGAATCTATTTACTAATTCCACTATTTTAGAGTCGATTATGCGTAATAAATTATATGACCACTTTACAAAAATGGATCAAACCTTTTACGGAAAATACCGTACCGGTGACTTGATGGCTCACGCTACTAATGACCTACGAGCGTTACGCTTTGTAGCTGGGGGAGGTATTTTAACCTTAACTGATGCCTTATCTATCACAATCGTCACACTTTTTTCCATGGTAATTATTATTGATTGGAAGTTAACACTCTATACAATTGTTCCTTTCCCTTTGCTTATTTTTGTTTCAAGATACTTAGGTAAGTGGATTAATAAATACTTTAGAGAGTCCCTAAGAGCTTTTTCTAAAATGAATGATCATGTGCAAGAAAGTGTAGCTGGAATGACAGTCATTAAAGCCTTTGGCGAAGAAAAAGAAGACCACTTAGACTTTGTAAAAGCAACTGATAATGTAATTGCTCAAAATCGTAAGGTCCACTTAGTCAATTCAGCCTATTCTCCTATCATTAACTTAATTACAGGATTAACTTATGTTTTAACAATTATCTTTGGCTCATACTTTGTCAGTGAGGGTAGAATCTCGATTGGTCAATTGATTGCTTATTTTTCTTATTTAGGTAATATGACATGGCCACTTTTAGCAGTGGGTCGTTTAGTCAATACCATGGAAAGAGGGAATGCATCCTATGACCGGGTAACAGAACTCCTAGCTCAAAAGGCGAGTGTTACTAATCCAAAAGATGGCATTAAGAAACTTCCATTTAAAAACCTAAAGGTTGATATCAAACAATTTACCTATCCTACTAGTGAAGAAATTAATTTACAAGATGTTACTTTTGAACTAAGCGAAGGACAAACATTAGGAATTGTCGGCAAAACTGGTTCAGGCAAAACGACCCTTTTAAACTGTTTAGTTCGTCTCTATGATTTAGATCAAGGTCAGATTTTATTTGACAATCAAGATTTAACTAAGATTGATTTAACTTACTTAAGAGACCATGTAGGCTATATTCCGCAAACAAACCTGTTGTTTTCAACTTCTGTTAGAGAAAATGTTCGTTTTGGCCGGCCAGATATGTCACAAGATCAAGTGGAACATTACACTCAAATAGCTGATATTCACCAAGATATTCTTGATTTTACTGATGGCTATGAGACGGAAGTAGGTGAGAGAGGGGTATCACTTTCTGGTGGTCAAAAACAAAGGATTTCAATTGCAAGAACGCTGGCTATGCAGCCTCAAATTTTATTAATGGATGATGCCCTATCAGCAGTGGATGCTAGAACTGAACAAGCTATTTTAAGTAAGTTAAAAGATGAAAGAGATAATGGCATTTCGATTATTGCGACTCATCGCCTATCTTCTGTTATGCATGCCGATGAGATTATTGTGCTAGACCAAGGGAAAATAACTGAAAGAGGAAACCATCAAGAGCTAGTTGCCTTGAATGGTTGGTATGCCAATATGTTTACCCAACAACAATTAGAAGAGAAATTAGGAGGTGAAGTCGGTGAAGAAGAATAAGAAAACTAGACAAACTAAATTTTCAATTCTTGAACAAATCGATATCTTACGTTATCTCTTCTCTTTCGCTTCCAATCAGTGGTGGCGGTTTCTTATTTCTGTCATTGCAATGATTGCTTCCTCATCTATTGCTGCCTATTTGCCGATTATTATTAAACGTTATTTAGACAGTATTTCAGCTGGTCAAGTGACAAGTTTTAATATCACCATCAAAGTGGCTTTAACTTATTTGGGCCTCTTGATTATAAGAATGATCTTGATTTATGCCAAAGATTTTTACTTCTTTATGGCGAGCGAATACACTGTGGCAAGTATGCGTAACCGTCTGTATTCAAAACTAGGCCGGTTAAGTATGAACTATTTCAACCAAACTCCTAACGGCGAAGTTGTTTCGCGCATTACAAATGACACTGAAACAATTAAAGAGTTCTGGAATGTTTTCTTAACTTTTTTTGATGGCTTCATTAATGCTGTAACCGTTGGAACAGCTATGTTTAGTTTACACGCTGGTATTTCTTGGATGTTTATTGCCTTTCTACCTTTAGTGTTTATTCTAATTTATATTTATCAAAAAATATCGACAGTCGTATACCGCAAGATGCGGTCTGCTCTGGCACGAGTGAATGCTAAATTGGCCGAATCGACTATGGGAATGTGGTTAATTCAGCAGTTTAATCAGACCGAGCGTATGAAAGATGAGTTTGACCAAGTTAACCAAGAATATGTTAAAGCAAGAACGAATATGTTCAAAATGAATGCGATCTTTTTAATGCCAGCGGTTAATTTGATTGAACAAATTGTTCTAGTATTAGTAATTTGGATTTTTGGTAATCAACTATTAAAAGGAAACAACTTAGATATCGGTATAATTTATGCTTTCACCTCTTACTCCAAGTCATTCTTTAATCCAATTGGTAATATGTTGGATAGTCTTTCTGTTTATCAAGATGGCCTGGTATCTGCTTCCAGAGGGCGTAAGCTGTTATCAAACTCAGATATTAACCCCAGCCAAACTAATAAGAAAATTCAAAGACAATTGGATGGCGAAGTTTCAACTAAAGATTTAAGCTTTTCATATGACCAAGAGCAACTGGTGCTTAAAGATATAAATATTCAAGCCCATCAAGGTCAGATGATTGCTTTGGTCGGCCACACTGGATCTGGTAAATCGACCATCATCAATCTCTTAATGCGGTTTTATAACTTTGATCAAGGAGAAATTAATTTTGACGGAGTCTCTATCAAAGACTATGACATAGAGACCCTAAAAGACCAAGTCTCCTTAGTACAACAAGACGCTTTTATGTTCTATGGTAGTATCAAGGATAATATTCGTTTGCATGGAGACTATTCGGATGAAGAAGTAATTGCAGCTGCAAAATTCACCGGAGCTGATCACTTTATTGAAGCTTTCCCTGATGGTTACGACCATTTAGTAACCGAGGGAGGAGCTTCCCTATCAGCTGGTCAAAAACAATTAATCAATATTTCGCGCTCGGTGATTCGCCAACCTAAAATCTTAATTCTTGACGAGGCAACGGCCTCCATGGATACTGAAAGTGAGCAATATATTCAGACAAGTTTAGATAAAATTAGACAACAAGCTACTTTAATAGTGATTGCCCACCGTTTATCAACCATTAAAAAAGCTGATCAAATCTATGTTTTGAATAAAGGAAATATTATTGAAGTTGGCAAACATGATGAACTAATTGCTCATCAAGGAATCTATTACGATATGTACCGTTTACAGTCCTTAAAAGAAAAATAGTTAAGTTGCTAAAGCCTCAGTCAGCGTTTTAGTAGTTCTTTCTTAATTTTTACATTATCCTTAAATAATAAAACTTTAAAGAGTTGATGATGGGCTTACTTGATGTATTGAATCTATTAGATAGATTATTACAAGGTTCAAAGGCACAAATAAGAAAAATCTTGCTAATAAAGCAGGCTTAAATTTAGGAGTCTTGGGTAAAATTGCTACTATTGGTTTACCAATTATCTTGACAGCAATTAATAAAAAGACTCAAACACTTGAAGGCTTAGAATCCATTAATAATGCTTTAAGTAAGCATGAAGACATTAATGACTATCCATCCGTCGACCAATTAAGCGAAAATGTTGATCCTCAAGATAGAGATAAAATTCTAGCTCATGTCTTTGAAGATAAGCCAACTATATTTGATTGTATCGCCAACACTTTAGAATTGTCTGTGAATGCTGTTAAGCGAACTTTGATTGTAGTAGCACCCTTGCTATTAAAATAGATGGTCGATCGTAAAATGGCTAAAAAACTAGATAAAGAGGGCCCTCAAAAAGAAGTCAGTCAGACTTATGAAAGAGTTAATTCTTCTTTAAAAGAGCGTGGAGAGCCTCCAACTAGCGCAGGTAATACCCTATAGGTGATCAAGCTGCATCCTGATTATAAAGAACAAACTAATGGCGAGGAAGGTATCCTGGGTGGGATTTTGGATCTATTTAAATAACGATTAAAAAGTTCGCTATTCTTAGCGGACTTTTTTAGCTTCATCCCTTTTTAGGGAAAATATGCGATATAATGATTATCTAGAGAAGCCGTGCTATAATAATTCTATCTATTTAAAGAGGGTGTTAAATTGGATTTTTCAAAATCGCCGGTCGGTATGCGTACTTTTAAAACAGCAGTCGCTGTCTTTCTTTGCATTCTTTTTTCCTTTTACGTCCTTAAAATCAGTCCAACCCTTTCTTGTCTGGCGGCTATTTTTTCACTCAGACAGGACTTGGAAAGTAGTTATACCTTTGGCAAGGCAAGAATTATGGGTGTTCTTTTATCAGGTGTGGTGGCTTTATTATTTATTTTCCTCTTTCCGATTACATCTAGCCAAGATGAAATATTGATTATACTCGCTCCAATAGCCATTATCTTATACATTTCTGTCGCTAATCGTATTCACTTACAAAAAGGAATTATAACCGGCTGTGCCACTATGCTAGTAATTTTTTTTAATATACCTGTAAATAATCAATTAAGCTATACGCTGATTCGTTTGTTTTCAACGGTCATGGGAGTCCTTGTGGCCCTTGCCATTAATTATCTCTTACCCAGTCCGTCAGATAAAAACCATTAACTCAATACTTAAGAAGGAGATTAAAATGAAATTAGGAATTCATGATTTATTACCTTTAAATGAAGGAGAGTCCACTCAAACCAGATATGAAAAGACCATTGAAATGGTTAAAGAATTGGAAGCTATGGGGTATGATCGCTACTGGGCTTCAGAGCATCATGGTAGGTCTAACCTGGCTAGTTCTGCTCCAGAAATTTTATTGGCCTATTTAGCAGCAGTTACCAAACAAATTCGCCTTGGGACAGGTGGAACAATGATTGTAAACTATTCCCCCTTAAAAGTTGCTGAAACTTTTAAGACTCTAACTTTATTAGCACCCGATCGGATTGATTTTGGTATTGGAAGGGCGCCAGGAACGGATTACAATGGTATGATGGCTCTTTCTCAAGGAAATTCGATTGATTTTGACCATTTATATGACAAAGCTCAAGTCATATTAGATTATATGACAGATACTATTCCCAAAGGATTTTACGGCCTGACTCAAGCCATTCCAGTTAAAACCCGGACTATTGCTCAACCTTGGATGTTAGGGTCATCTGGACAATCCGCTATCAAAGCCGGTCAAATGGGATTGGGATATTCTTTTGCAAAATTCTTTGGAGTAGAAACGGAAACTTCTGTATTTAAAGCTTATCGCGATCATTTTCAACCCAGTGAATTTTTCCAAGAACCCAAAGTGATGGTTTCTTATAAAATTATTTTAGCTGATTCAAAAGAAGAAGCAGATTATTGGGCAAGACCTTCCGAAATTACTCATATTCGTAAAAATAATTTAGCGTTAATGTCTTCTGAACGTGCTCAAGCCATCGATTTAAGTTTAGAAGAACAAGCTATGCTAGACGAAAAATATCAAAGAAGATTTATCCTAAAAGGTACACCAGAACAAGTTGGAGAGATTCTACATGAAGAAATTGATCGCTTAGGCATCGATGAATTAATGGCTTATATGCCCATACCTGATCAAAGAGCACGTCTACATTCTTATAAACTACTGGCTGAACTTTTTAAATAAAGTCAGACTCTAGTTGGATTAAAGTATAACAACAATCATTTAGAATGTAATTGTAGAGTCGTAGTCAACCGAAAGAAGTGATTAAATGAAAAAGAAACCGATTAAATTAACTTTAGTCGAAAAGTTTCCACTCTTTATAACATCCTTATTCAAGAGAGAAACACCCATCTTAGCTAGAGTTCTAATTTTTGCAACTTTTTTATATGTCTTACTACCAACCGATTTGCTGCCCGATTTTTTAGGTCCTTTAGGCTTTATGGATGACGCTTTATTACTTCCTTTAATGGTTAACAGTGTGGTCAAACGTTTGCCTGAACATATGCTTCAGCAAGCAATTAAAGCCAATTAATACTATGAATTCGCCAAGTTCACTTCAAATTAAGTGAACTTGGCTTTTTGCTTATAATTTATTTTATATAATATTTGGGGTATACTAAATCAGGTAATGATAACAAATTATGTAAGTAAGGAGAAACTATGTTTAAATTATTTCTATCCGATTTAGATGATACACTTTTGGATCATAATAAGAAGTGGAGTCCCAATTTTGAACAATTTAGAGCCACTTTGGCTGAAAAAGATGTCGCTTTCACATTAGCAACTGGTCGCTCAGCTAAGGCTGTGCAACCCATTATTGATGAATTAGATTTAAAGCTTCCTTATGCGACCTCTAATGGCGCTAATATTATGCTAGAAGGACAAGTAATTCAGTCCTTTAGCTTTCCTATTGGACCTTTACGTCCTTTAATCGAAGTGGCTTTAAGCATGGGACTAACGGTTGTTTATGTTGTGAATGGGGAAGAGTTTGCTTTAGAGGATACTGAGTTTATTCGACATGAATTGAAAAACAACTTTACTGAACAAATCATTCGCCCAATTAAGCCAGAAGATTGGGCTAGCATGGAAGTGGATAAATTCTTAATCGTCGATGACCATCCACAAACAGCTTTGTCTCGACTCCATGCTTTAGTTAATAATCTTAAACCAGAGTATCGCTATCTTACTTATTCAGATTGGGCGATGGATATTGTAGCAGCGAATGTTAGTAAAGGGAGAGCCTTGCATTGGATCGCTGATTATCTAGGAATTACTAGCGATCAGGTTATAGCTGCTGGTGATAACCACAATGATATTGACTTATTAAAAGAAGCAGGGCGTAGTATTGCTGCTTTCAATGCTTTAGACGAAGTTAAACGAACAGCCATGATTACAGCTAAGAAAAAATATGGTGATGGGATTATTGAAGAAGTACTCAAAATATTAGAATAGGAGAGAATAAAGTGAACTATCAACACCTAATTCGTGATTTAGTAAACGCTAAAGGGGCGCCTGGCTTTGAAGATGAAGTCTTAGAGGTCCTTAATAAGTATAAGGGAGCTTATAGTCTACAAATCGACAACCTTAAGAATGCTTATTATAACCTTGATCAACTAGACCCTTTAAAACCCACCTTGATGTTAGACTCCCACACTGATGAAGTAGCCTTTATGGTTAAAGCAATTGATAAGAGCGGTTTAATCCACTTACAGCCTCTAGGTGGTTGGCTAGCAGAACACGTTTCGGCCCAACATTATTTAGTCCGTGATAGTCAAGGCCATTACCACCCAGGTATTTCAACTTCTAAACCAATTCATTTTATGACTGCAGAAGAAAGAGCCAAAAAGATAACCTTATTTGATTTAAAAATTGATGTTGGGGCAAGTAGTCGTCAAGAAGTGATTGAAGATTTTAAAATTACAATCGGGCAACCGATTGTGCCTGCTACAAAATTTGCTTTTAATGAGCGCAATCAAGTAATGTTTGGCAAGGGATTTGATAATCGAATCGGTGTGGCCGTTTCGGTGGCTATAATGAATGAGATGAAAGATCATCTTAAAGATCTACCTTTTAATCTTGTCGCTGCCTTTGCTGCCCAAGAAGAAGTGGGAATGCGTGGAGCAGTCATTACTAGTAAACGTGTGAATCCCCAAATGGCCTTAGTTTTTGAAGGGACCCCTTCGGATGACTTTACTGCCGATGAATACTTGGAACAAGCTCGCTTAGGAATGGGACCTCAATTACGTTACCGGGATAACTCTTATATTGCCAACGAATGGTTACTCAATCGCATTCAGCAACTAGCTACTGAAAAAAATATTCCCTTACAACATGCGGTAAGAGAAGGTGGTTCAACCAATGCTGGGTCTATTCACCTTTCTAACAAAGGAGTTCCTGTAGCTACTTTAGGTACTCCGACGCGTTATGCGCATACTAATTATTGCTTCTGCTCTTATAAAGACTTCGAAAATACTGTGGACCTGAGCCTAGCATTCGTTAAGAACTTAACAGCAGAAGACTTTAACCACTTTGAATTAAAGTAAAAGAATACAATGGATTCAGTAATTAGCAGACTTTTTCATGTAAAACTGAACGTTAAAAAGAAAAAAAGTCTTTATTAACTCATTTAATAAAGAAAATCTTTAGTCCCACCAAAAGTTTTGATAAAATAATTCGTATGTGATGAAAGGGGTTGGGAGGATGCAAAAATTAGGTTTCGATAACGATAAATATCTCAAAGAACAATCGAAATATATCTTTGAGCGACTTGAGAATATTGATAAACTCTATTTAGAATTTGGCGGTAAATTAATCGGTGATAAGCATGCTAAGCGGGTACTACCAGGTTATGACGAGGACGTCAAATTAACGCTCTTAACCAAGCTTAAAGATCGTGCTGAGATTATTATCTGTATCTATGCCGAAGATATTGAACATCATAAAATGCGGGGCGATTATGGTATTACTTATGACCAAGAAGTGTTGCGGCTAATTGATGAATACCAAGCGTTAGACATTCAAGTAAACAGTGTTCTATTAACTAGATATAAAGGACAAAAAAATGCCACTGTCTTCAAGAAAAACATTGAAAACAGAGGAGTTAAAGTTTACCTACATGAGAGTATTAATGGCTATCCAACTGATCTGGAAGTTGTCTTTTCGGAAAATGGTTTTGCTAAAAATCCATACATTGAAACTAGTCAACCTTTGATTATTGTAACTGGTCCAGGGGCTGGATCGGGCAAGCTAGCAACTTGCTTGAACCAACTTTATCATGAACATCAAAAGGGAATTAAGGCTTCATATGCTAAGTTTGAAACTTTCCCAGTTTGGAACTTACCACTAAAACATCCAATTAATGTGGCTTATGAGGCCGCAACAGTTGATTTAAATGATATTAATGTTCTTGATTCTTATCATTTAGATGCCTATAACGAAATGGCGGTCAATTATAATCGCGACATGCAGATGTTCCCAGTTATTCGTCGGATTTTAGCTAATACGAGTTCACCCAATTTAATCTACCAATCCCCAACGGATATGGGAGTTAATCGGATTAAATCGGGAATTACCGATGAAGAAGTTGTTAAAGAAGCGGCCCAGCAAGAAATTATTCGCCGCTATTTCCAAGTAGAACAAGATTATAAAGTCGGCATTGTGGATGAAGAGGTTCGTTCGAAAATGCACTTGTTAATGGAAGAAAGTGGGTTAACAGCTGAAGATCGTCTTCCAGTGGTTAAGGCTCAAGCTTATGCTCAATCGGTTAAGGAACGTTTTTCGCAGGAAGAGATTCCGGCAGTCATTGCTATTCAATTAAGCGATGGACAAATGATTACTGGCAGACGAACCGAATTAATGGATGCACCGGGGGCAGCGATTATGAATGCTCTAAAGACCTTGGCAGGTATTTCAGACCAAATCGACCTCTTAGCTCCCATGATTTTACAAACCATTCAAAATCTTAAAGCTAACAAGTTGCAAAGTAAGCATCCCATTTTAACTTTAAATGAATTACTAATTGCTCTAGCAATTTCAGCAGTGACAAACCCAACGGCTCAAGCAGCCTATCAAGCCTTATCTAAATTAAGTGGTGCTCAAGCGCATTCTAGCATCATCCTATCACAAGATACTAAAAACCAATTACAAAACTTGGGGATTGATATTACTTGTGATGCCGTTTTTGTTTCGGGTTCATTAAAAGGTAATTAAGCCCAGATGACACTCAATCCAAACTTCTACTTATTGAAGTCTCAGTAGGTAGAAGTTTTTAATTAATAGTTTAAACTAGTTTTAATACTTTATATTTACGATAATAATTTAGAAGGAAAAAGATGAAGAAATTCACAGATTCTATTCGCTTAAGACACGGTGCACAATTAGCTAACCGGATTGTTCAACCCCCTATGATGTCTTTTTGGGGGGTTAAAAAGGGGGTTCCAGCCAAGAAACCTTGGAGGATTACCAAAGAAGGGTGCAATTAGCCGCTTTGCTGATGCCTATTTAGCTGGTTTAAAAGAACTAGCTAAAAAGTAAAGTCTAAAGGCAACAAAGTGATTATACAAATCCACCATTCCGGTTACCAAGCTCATCAAAGAGCCAGCGAAGGTTTAACAGTATATGGTCCGTCAGCTGTGGATTTAGATTTCCTAGATCATGAAACTGTGCCCTTAACTATCCAACAAATTGTTTTATTAGGAGGCGTATTGGATGCTAACGCTGCTCAAAGAGCCTTGAATTATACGGATTTAGTGGCTATTGGACGTGCTACGTTCATCGAACCGGACTTCGCCTTAAAAATAAGTCAAGGATTCGTATATTACAAAAGATATTTTGACCGATCTGGCTTGATCGACTGGTCGATACGAGGTTTTTGCTTCACTTCATTCAACACCACCTCCTAGAGCTGGAATGCAAGAAATATTAGAAGAACTTCATTAATTATAAAAGACTGCCGTTTATGAGCGGCAGTCTTTATTTTATGAGATTTGATGAATCCATTTTTTGGATTTTACTCTAAATAGGCCAATCACTAATTTGGTAATTTCTTCCGTGGCCGCTAACATTACAACCCATTGAATAGAAAAGTTAAGCACAGCCGCTCCTAGAAAAGCTAAGGGAACGCCTACTAACCATACAGATCCCATTTCTAAGAAAAGGGAATACTTCGTATCGCCTCCACCTCTTAGAACACCTACAATCAGAATGGAGTTAATAGCTTTTAAAATGAAGATAAAGCCCATATAATTTAGTAAAGTCTTACAAAGTTCATAGACTTCTGGTGTTAAATTGGGAAACAACTGTAAACTAATTGAAGGGGTGACGGATAAGAAAAGACCTACAAATAAGGCAATGACTCCGCCCATTTTAAGAAAACGGATGGCATGAGGATAAACAACATCCATAACGCCGCGCCCAATCGTATTTCCTAACATAATCGTACAAGCATTGGATAGACCACGTATTAAAACAAAGGCTAAGTTCTGGATGGCAAAAACAACTTGAATGGCAGCTGTTTCTTTAGTACCAACCATGGCGTAAGCCACACTATATAATACTTGACCGAGTCCCCAAAAGGTTTCATTAACAATGACAGGAAAGGTGATGCGCAAAAAGTTTTGAATAAAATCTCCCTTAAAATTAAACATCTCTTTAATCGAACCATTAAGCGGACAATCATAGCGACTGACTGTGTAAAAGATAACCAATAATTCCATTAATCGAGCAATGATTGTTCCCACTGCTGCTCCCACTACCCCTAATTCTGGGAAGCCAAACTTACCAAAAATAAAGGCATAATTGAAAAAAGCATTGAAAACAAAACCAACTATAGCGGCTGTTAATGGCGAACGAGGGTTTCCAGTTGAGCGAAGAGCCACACTGTTCACGAAGCTGACGCCAGTTAAGGCATACGACCAAGCAACAACCCTTAAATATTTAGACCCTTCTGCAATGACAGCAGGATCATCAATCATTAAGCCTAATATTCTTTCTGGTATTAGCCATGCCAACAAAGTGAAAAGACAAGCTACTACAAAGGTAATTAAGCACGAAAAAGCATTAACCTTTTGTAATTTAGCAAGATCACCTCGACCATGGTATTGAGCAATCATTACTGAAGCTCCCGTGGCTGTACCAAAACAAATCATAGTGAAAAAAAAGAAGACTTGATTGGCCAAGCCGACTCCTGCGATTGATTCCGGTCCCAGTGATGAGATCATCATGGTATCTAAAGTATTTAGAAACGAAACGATTAAACTTTGCAAAGAAATCGGAATCGCAATGGCTAACATTTTACGATAAAAATCTTGATTATTCATAGGACACCTCACTTTAAACTGTCCTTTCATTATACCTAATTCTAAGAAAAAAGCTGTAAGAATTTGATGAGAATTTTTTTGTCTTAATTATATATCACCCTATGTGTATGTCTTTACTTTTTAATTAAAGTAGATATGATGGAGTAGAGGAGGCGTTTGCTATGACACTATTAGAGCAATTAATTTCTAAAATCGAAAATAAAGAAGAACGCATAATTGAAATCCGCCGTTATTTACATCAACATCCAGAGTTATCCTTTCAAGAAAAAGAAACTTCTAAATATATTAAAAACTTCTATAAAGACCTTGATATAGATCATATCGAAACGGACTTAGGAGGACAATATGGCCATGTTATTACAATTAAAGGGGGGCAAGAGGGACCTACAATCGCTTTAAGGGCAGATTTTGATGCATTACCTATTACGGAAGAGGTAGATTTGCCATTTAAATCTAAAAATAATGGGGTAATG
The DNA here is from genome assembly GCF_050409425.1 of Facklamia sp. P13064. Lineage (NCBI taxonomy): Bacteria > Bacillati > Bacillota > Bacilli > Lactobacillales > Aerococcaceae > Facklamia > Facklamia sp. P13064. Next base: position 75,588 of record NZ_JBNUPM010000006.1, read on the forward strand.
CACGCTTGTGGTCATGACGGCCATACCGCTTATATGCTGATTTTAGCCGAGTCTCTAATTGAATTAAAAGACCAAATTAAAGGTACAATTAAAATCCTTCATCAACCAGCTGAAGAAGTTCCACCAGGAGGAGCTAAAGCAATGATTAAAGCTGGAGCCTTAGAAAATGTAGACTACATTTTTGGTGCTCATGTGATGAGTCAGTTTAAACTCGGAACCGTTTATACGCATGAAGGAAATACCCAAACTGCCCGAGCTTATTTTAAATTAACCATTAAGGGTAAAAGTGGACATGGTTCGGCTCCACATGATGCAAACGATGCAATTGTAGCTGCTTCGTCTTTCGTCATGAATGCTCAAACGGTAGTTAGTCGTCGAGTAAATCCATTTGATATGGGCGTTTTATCAATTGGTTCATTCGATGGTAAAGGTCAATTTAATATTATTCGAGATAAGGTAGTTCTAGAAGGTGATGTTCGCTCAATGTCGGAAGAAACAGCTAAGACTATTCAAGATATGGTAACACAATTAGCCAAAGGTTTAGAAGAGAGTTTCCAAGTAGAAACAGAATTAGAGTATAAGCCAGACTATCCTGTATTATATAATGATCCTGCAGTTACTAAGAGGGTTACATCAGCACTTGAAAGTCTAAATATCTCTGATATTAAGGCTGTTGAAGATAGTGGACCTATTTCTCCTTCGGAAGATTTCTCTTATTATCTTAAAGAAGTTCCTGGTTGTTTCTTCTATATTGGTGCCAATGAAGATCCAGAAAATAGTTACCCTCATCATCATCCAAAGTTTGAAATCGATGAAAAATCATTAAAAATTTCGGCAATATCAATGGCTGCAGTCGTTGATGAGTTTGTAGGTTAAAAAGGATTACAGTGGATAAAAAATACCTGCTAGAACTTTCCTCCTTCCCTTACTAATTTCTTCTGTATTTTCACACTTTCTGGCCTGATTTGTCCTATATTGTTAGAATGACTGAGGCTATACTAAGTAAAAACTCAATTGCTTTTATTTTGGCTGCCATCACTTTTTGTTTGGGAACGATGATTAATACAAAAAGTTTGATGAAAGTTATTCAACGAGAAGGGGGCCTTTCTCTTGTTAAAGCTAATTATCAATCATTATTGGGGGGGTTGATATTAAAGGTATTTGGAGATGAAGGTTTCTTAGGTATTAGTCTTTTAGCGCTTATTCTTGCAGTATGTTCAGCCAATCTAACCATCTTCTTACCCTTAGTTACTGATTATGCCCAAGAAGAAAATAAGATTGGCTTTAACTTTATAGTCTTTTTTAGAATACCAACTTTTCCATTAATCGTCTATTCGCTTGGAAAAGCTGATAGCTCTGGCTTTAATTAGATGCCTTTGCTATCAACTCTTATTCCCCTAGTAGTAGGAATTATTATTGGAAATATCGATAAAAAGGCAGTAAAACTTTTTTCGCCAGCTATCGGATTATTCCTGCCTTTATTAGGATGAGGAATCGGTCAGGCTATGAACATTGTCGATAGTTTGCATTTTGGATTAATCGGTGGGATGAGTTGTATTCTTCTATTTAGTAAGCTCACCACTATTTTTAGTAGACAAGTATTTACTTAAAAATGATGGTGTAATGGGCATGTCCTTCAATGCTAAGCTAGAAAGTTCTGCTTCATTTCCCACTTTAATCGCTCAAAGCTATCCTAGTGTAGAACCTTACGTAACACAAGCATCTGCACAAATTCTAACAGGGCTTATTCCCACATTTTTAACATCATTCTTAGTAGCAAAATTCACCAAAAAGCTTCTTAATGCTTTCTGTGGTTGAAACCGATACAAGTTCAATCATATAATTAAGCTAACCATAATTTGGGGTTAGCTTTTTATATATAAACTATTCAAATAGGAGCGATTAAGACTATGAACCAACTTTATTTAAAAATGGTCAATTTCATAACCAATCAGCTAAAAGGCCAAAAAATATCTATTCATCACCCAGCTATTAAAAATGATCAAAAGGCATTCGATTCAAATAAACCGTTTAATGTACAAGAATCTATTATAAATAAGAAAGAATTAAAAAGTAAAAAAGGTGAAGAAACAAAAGAGATAGTGATTATTAATCAAAATATATTAGATGTAGATATAGAGAGTTTAATTAATATAATCCCTGCAATTAAAAAAGATCTTTCTAATGCAAAAACTTTAAAAGGTATTACTAGCTCACAAAGTATTTTAGATTCTTCAGAAGAAGATTTATTGAAGTTAAGACTTCACGGTTTAGACCAACTTTATCTTTTAATTGAAACAGGATCAGATCAAACATTAAACTTTTACAATAAACATCTAACTATTCATCAAGAAAAAATCGCTTTAAAAAAATTGAAAAAAGTAGGCATTAACTATTCTATAGTGACTGTTATAGGAGCTGGTGGAAATGGTTTATCTGATAGACATGCCATTGAAACTGCCAAACTTATTAACCATGTCGATGCAGAAGAACTTATTTTATTGACAATCGATGCAGAAGACTTATCTAGTTTAAAAGAGGAAGAGAGAGAAGGCTTTGTAATTTTGACGCCTCGTGAAAGTTTAGAGGAAGAATTAATGCTACTGAATCATATTAATACAAATATCAAAATAAATGGAAATCACTCCTCAAATACAATTTCATTAAGTGGGAAGTTCCCTCAAGATAAAGAAGAAATTATCAGTCAACTGGAAGACAAGCTTTACAATTGGGAAGAAGAAAATAAAAAGAGCTTTAGGGACTTTTTGAAAATATTTTAAGCATCTAAAAGTTATAGAGATTAATTAATGCAACTTTTTTGCTAAAAAAGACAAGCGAATTTATATTTAGTAATGTAGGAGAGAGTATATTTATACAATCATATCGCATCAAGTAGACTTCACCTTGTGCAGTCATTTTCTAAGTAGTAAATATTTTGACTCTTTAGATAAGTATGACCGTATAACAATCTCGCAAGTAGCCCAAATAGATAATACTTTTTATGAAAGTTTAGCTAAGATTGGCTTTAAACAAATTGCCTATTTATTAAATATGGCAGGTGGTGGCATCATTAATTCCAATGACTGGATCAAAGTTTTAGATGAAAACCATTGAGCCGGAGCTGGTCTGGATAGCTCTGAGGGTGAAGGCCCTTATGCAGGCAATGGCTTTAAAAATCAAAAAATTTCAGATGAAACCTTCCTTCAAATATTAAATCACCCTAAAATCATTTCCTCACCACACAGTGCTCTTTATACCGACCAAGCCGCAAAAAACTTAGTAGAAGGTGAGCTTAATACCATTTTAGATGTTTTGAAAACAAGAACAACAGCCTACCTCGTGAATTAATCTAAAAAAACTCTGTTAAACACTCAGGTGCTTAACAGAGTTTTTATTTAAAGGGTAAAATTATTGATCAGAAAACTTATCGAAGTAACCTTTGATATAGATGAAAGGTGTTCCTTTATCACCTGAGCCAGAAGTTAAATCAGATAAAGAACCTAATAGGTCTGTTAGTTGACGCGGGGTAGTTCCGATTCTTTCTGCTTGGTCTTGGCTAGCCTCCGCATGGCCTGCAATATAATCTGAAATAGCTGTTTGTAAATCTTGACCTTCAAGATCTTTAAATTTGCCATCTGCTAAATACTTTAGCTTTACTTCATTAGGTGTTCCTTCTAACCCACTGGTGTATGCAGGGGATACTATCGGATCGGCTAATTCCCAAATTTGACTTTGAGGATCTTTAAAAGCGCCGTCACCGTAAATCATAACTTCGATTGTTTTACCAGTTAAATCTTTAATTAAAGACTGGACCTCACTGACAAAGGCTTCACCATTAATAGGGAAGAGTTTTACGATTTCATCAGAAGATAGGTTTGCACCTAACAATCCAAATTCTGGATTCGAACCACTACCGTCGACTGGCTGATTCATAATCTCATCCAGTCGGAGTACTTTTGAAGCACCAGCTTGTAATAGGCGTTTTTGAGTACGATTGCGTGTATGAAGATCTGCTGTAATTATGGTGTCTGTGTAATCTAGGACAGCTTTTGGTTGGTTAGCTAAAATAATCGTGCAAGCAGCTCCTTCAGCTTCGATGGTTTCTCGGTAAAGACTTAAATAATCAACACCTGTGAAGGGGTGCTTCATATCGGCAAATATTTTTTTTATTTCTGCTTCTGTGAAGACATCTGTCCATGGATTAATACCAGCATCATCCAAATCTTCAATTAACATAAGCGGATTTCCCACTTCATCGGACGGATAACTCAATTGAACGATCACTTCATCGGCTGCACGAGCAATCGCTTTAAGGGTTGATTGAAAACGGTTACGACTTGTAATAGGGAAGACAACTCCTATTTTTTTGGCTTGCAATTTATCCTGAATGTCCTTTGCAATTTGATCAAGGGTCACGTAATTACCTTGGGCACGCGCTAAAATGGATTCCGTAATCGCAAGAACATCTCGATCCTCTATCTTGTACTGAGCTTCCTTAGAAGATTCTAATAAAGTCTCCACAACAATCTTGACTAAGTCGTCTCCTTCATGGACAACTGGTGCTCTTAACCCTCTTACTACGGTACCTACTGTTCTTTTCATAATCAAATTCCTTTCTCTCATTGAGATAAATTAATCGACCAACAATGTATAAATGAAAAAAACGACGGAAGACCGCCATCACCCATTTACTAAAATAGTCTATCATAGAGTCTTCTTTGGAGAAAGATTTATATGATTTTTTACAAGAAATTTAAGCCGAATGTTCGGATTCATAGTTATTTTTGCTCTTAATGTTTAATTTTTTTATAAATGCTATAGATTTATTTGCAATGGAACTGTTTTTTTAGATATAATATTTGAAGAAAGCTATGCAATTGATTATGATCTTAAAATGCTATTAAGTTATAGAATACACAACGATTAAGAGGTGATAAAATTGAAAAAATATTCACAAACCCTTTGGAATACTATGTTAGTGCTCCTATTGCTTCTATCAACCATTCCTTTTAAAACTTTCACTACGGCCTATGCCCAAGAAGCAATAGACCCGAATATTCTTCAATTAAAAAATAATCCTTCTACTTGGCAAATATTTTTGAATAGCAACAATAATATGGAACCAAGTGATCAGCTTATAATGTTTGAAACAGATGCTGAATTTGAACAAGTCCATTCATTTAAACTTATTACCAATCAAGAAGAAACTATTTCCATGCGATTAGTGAATCAGCAATCAGATTTTAATAGGGCTATTAAGAATTTTATGCAATACCGCGAAGAGATGGAGGCCTATCAGCAGGATAAGGTTCATTACGAAGAAAAATACCAAACTTATCTGGAAGCCAAAAAGCAAAATGATCTTGAGTGGCAAGCCTACCAAGAAGCCCTAGAGACTTATCAGCTAGAATATGCAAATTATGAGCAAGAACTAGAAGCATACTGGACACAATATAACCAACTAATTGAGAGTGGTCTTGAAATTCCTTCCGACCTAGTTGAACCACAAGCCCCAAGTCAAGCTGATTTAGTAGAACCTGAAGTTTTTACAATGGAAGAACCATTAGCACCAGAAAATCCTTATAATGAAGAAAAAGAGAAACTTTGGCAAGTCGGATTCAAAGCGAATGCTAATGAAGAAGTTTATCAATTTTGGATACCAAAAGCTTACTTTAAACATACACTGCAAGCAGAGGTAGATCGTTCAGGTTCGATGAGTAAAAGTTTTACCGTTAAAGCCGTTACGCTTTTTTCGAATAGGAAGATTACTGCCCAGCAAACTGTTCCTAAAAACGATGACAATAATAAAGAATTAGCGACAAACGAAGAATCAACAACAGTCACGATAGTTGATGATAATGCAACTACTATAAATCAAGAAAATAAAGAATCAAGTCAAGAAGATCAAACAAAAGATAAAAGTACTCAGCTAAATCCTGAGCCGATCTTAAAAGATGAAATTCTTGTTCAAGTCGATCAACCTTTGTTAGCGGAAAATGTAGTCGAAAATTACAGTGATTTATCGAAAGAAGTGCTGTACGAATGGGAGGAAGCCATAGATACTTCGCAAACAGGGGTCTTCCAAACCATTTTATCCATCACTTTTCCTGACGGTGAAACCATTAAATTACCTGTAGAATATGAAGTAATAGCAAGATTTTCTAATATCCAAGCACGATCAGCAACGGATTCTACCACACCCGTCTCAAATAAATTTAATATCTTAGCCTTAGACCAGTTTGATAATCCGGCGCCTAATGTAGAAGTAAAGCTTTTTCATTATAATCGAACAGAAGAAGATTGGTTTACCTTTGATCTAAGCCTTGTAAATGACGACTCCCAACCAACTTCATATACAGGGACTAATGGCTATACTGCTTATTACAACGTTCCAAGAGATGGAAGTTACCCTTACTTTTATGTCAAGCTTATAAGTACACCTAATGGGTATGCACCGCCTAAAATTGGCCTACTAGAAAAGAATCCAAGTCTTGTTGCAAATAAATTCGACCCCAAAGAAGGCAGTTATTATGGAGCATACAATCTTTCAGCCAATGGTACTTTATCTCCTGATTATAATAATATTTATCGTCCATTTGCCAAAAATGGTCGTGAGGTACTAAATAACGCCGCACTAATCCGACTGGAGTTATTGCTGACGGATTTAACTTTTAAAAAAGTTGACCAAGAAACGCAACAACCCTTAGCGAATGCAGTCTATCGCTTAAGTAAAGAGGGGGATCCTTCCTTTAGTCAGACCGTAATTTCTAATCAAGAAGGAAAGTTAGATTTTACTAAGTTGAGCTATGGTAGCTATGAACTCAAAGAAATTAATGCGCCTGATGGGTACCTTGAAAGTGAGAAAACAATTTTATTTGATATTGATCAAAACGAGGATAAATCAGCCGTTTTCGCCAGAAATTTTCGCCAATCCTATAAAGGAAGCGTTACTTCGCTAGGGGATACCCCTCCCATTTTAGAAAACAAACCCAATCGTTTAAGAATCCGCAAAGTTAATAAACAAGGCGATTTACTTGAAGATGCTCAATTTACATTAAAAACACTTAATGGAACAGTAATTCCAAAAGAAACTAGCAATTCGTCAGCAATTTTTGAATACAGTCGCTTATCAGAGGGAAGTTATCTCTTAACTGAAGACAAGGCCCCAATTGGCTACTATTTGCCTCACAATAACAAGTGGACCCTGGTGGTGGATGCAGATGGCAAGATCCGTTTACAAGGCAATACAAGCAATATTAGTGAGATAAATTCTACAGATGATAGCCAAAGCTTTAATCTTATCAATCAAGAACATACACTTGATTTTAAGTTCACAAAAATTGGCTTAAATGAAAGCCGTTTAGCTGGGGCTCAATTTGATTTGAAACAAACACAGCCCTTTGAAGCTGAGATTGCTTCAGTCACAACGGATTCCAGTGGAGAGGTTCAATTTGAGGACTTAGGAGTCGGCTCCTATGAATTAATAGAAACAAAAACACCGCCTGGCTATGTAAAACAACATTTAAAAACCCTTTTTGATTTGGAATTATTAGCAGATAATAGCGGGTTAATAATTAAAAATATTCAAACAATTAACTTAGACACACAAAAAGAAGTGGAACCCCTTTTAAAACGCAATCCAGTTTCTAATCTTTATGAATATAGCAATACTAGAGAATCCTATTCCTTCTTTAAGGTAGATGAAAAAGGCAAGCCTTTATCAGGGGCTCAATTCCGTGTGGTTAATGACGCTAAAACTGAAGAGGTTTTAATAAAGACAAGTGATACAAAAGGGCGAGTGACTCTCAATCGAACAGCCACTCAACCTAATTCAACCTTTACTATTCAAGAGATTCGAGCACCTTTAGGGTATCAAAAGAGTCAAGCAACATGGAAAATTACAACAGATGAATTTGGACAAGTCACTATGGAACCCCCTACTGGATCAGACGAATTTACTGGTTCAAGTGTCGTAGATGGGGCAGAGGATCAGATCAAAATGACTAACAAACTCTTAACCTATACCATTCAATTCACCAAGGTGGGACTTAACGACTTGCCGTTAGAAGGGGCAAAGTTTACTTTAACGCCTGTTATCAAGAATGATCAAGGTGAATATATTGAGGACTCGAATCAGACTGCTCTGATCGCTCAATCAGCTTCAGATGGCACAGTCATTTTTAACGATCTCCCCCTAGGTTTCTATCGTTTACAAGAAATACAAGCTCCACCAGGTTATGTTGCCCAAAGCGATGCCTATGATATTATTGAGATAAAATTGGATACGCTAGACAATAAATATATTGCGGATATACTGCCAGAATACAATCAATTGCTCACTGGAGATGACAATCAAGGCTATACCGTTTCAAACCTAGTGGACTCGAACTTTAAAATTGTGAAATACGGCTATAGTGAAAAAGGGGAAGAGTTGGATCCTTTTACGCAACCGGTTATTCCTTTAGCTGGTGTGCAATTTGAACTAAAGGGAATAGAAGGAAAAGATTATCTACAAACAGCCACGACCAATGCGACGGGAACAGCAGGTTTTACCGATGTAGAAACAGGTAAATATGAATTAAGGGAATTGAGTAGTCCCAACACTCATTTAAGGTCAAATAATGTCTATCAAATAGAGATTGTTTCGGATGCAGGAGGAATACGCCCTCACATCACCCGTATAGAAGGTACTGATGAGGAGGACTTCTTAACAAAAGACGACTCTGGCAACTATCGCTTAGATTTTGCCATTAATCGTCAAAACCCCACCAATATCCAACTAAAGAAAGTAGCAGATGATAATGAAGGTCTGTCTATCGAGTCAATGCCCCCTTTAGAAGGTGCAAGCTTTCAAATTTATGAGTACGATAGACAAAAACAAGAACGAGTCGGACAAGCTTTGGCTACTAAAGTAACCGGAGCAGATGGCTTGCTTGCATTCAAGAATTTGCCAGTTGGCAAAACTTATGAAGTTGTAGAAACCCAATCACCTGTTAATTATGAGACAATAAATGGAGGAGGTATCAGTGCAAAAGTAGAAGTTTCTGACAAGGGAGAATTAACTTGGCTTTCCCAATCTGATGCCCATTGGAATTTCGAAAGCAGTGATGGCATTCCGAGAGTGATCAACCGTTTCCATCCGATCGAAATTGAATTTTGGAAACGGGATGATATTAATAATCAAAATGGAGACTATGGCAATGCTATAGCTGGTGCCGGCTTTACATTGACCCGTATGGAAGGGGACCCAGCAAGTGGATTAAGTTCGAGTCATGAAAGCTGGACAGTTACCAGTGATACCAATGGAAGAGTTAGTTTTAACCAAGAATTATCTAATTATCGTCCCATCAGAACAGAGGAGAATTATGTTTATTTCCATCTGGATGAAAGCTTTGTACCAGATGGCTATCGAAAAATTGTTAAGCCAGTTATCATTCAAGTAGATAGAAGTAACAACGTCTCTATAATGCCGGATGATTTAATTAAGAACGAAAATGCAATCGTCTTAGATGCTAATAAGGGCTATGTTGTGATTAATGAACTTATCAGGACGGATTTTAGTTTCAATAAAATTGACGGTGAGGACCCTACTACAAGAATAACTGGCAGCATCTTTCGCTTAAAATCTAAAGCTGAGGATAATAAAGATCACCGTCTTATTGATCAAGTCGTTAGCCAGAATAATTATAATTCCATCGTCTTTAAAGATTTACCTCTTGGAAAGTACCTATTATATGAAGAAAAGGCACCTGCAGGCTATAAGCTCCTGGGACAACCATTAACTATTGAAATTATTGAAAGTACCGATTCCCAAGGGAATAAAACAGGCCAAGCGGAATTCATATTGGATGAAAAGCAAGTCGATTTTATTAGCAAACGAGATACAAGCTCTGACGGTAATGACAATGAAATTGTTGTAATGAATTACCAATCGCATGACCTTATACTTACTGGAGGAACGGGGGTGCTGATTTATCTAGTTTCCGGCTTCATATTAATGGCTTTAACAAGTTTTTATTATCTTCAATCAAAAAAAACACATGAAAAGGAGTAAACACATGAAAAAAAGCAACTTATTAACAGCAGTCCTTGTTTTTATTTTGGGACTCTCGAACATTTTAACTCAGGCCCCTTCAGTATTTGCAACAGAACCTTTCGATGCAAAGGTAACCATTCATAAACTGCAAGCAGATTCATATAATTCTGATTTGCCAAAAGCAAACCAGGACGGGACAATAATTACAGACCTTTCTACTCTCGGTACCAATGTAAAACCCTTATCTGGAGTAAGCTTTACAGCTTATGAAATTGATAAAGATAGCTATGATAAAGCAATTGCTGGTACAAAGCCTACCCAGCCAGCATCTGGAGGCCAGCTTCTCGGTGAAACCGATTCAAATGGAACGGTTGAATGGACAGTAAATGTTGATCCTGCTAACCCTAAATACTTTGCTGTTTTTGAAACAAAAAAACCAAATTCCGTAACGGAGTCATTAGCGGTTCCATTTGTAATTGCTTTTCCAATGACTAAATTTGACGGTAGTGAATATCTTAAAGATATTCATATTTATCCTAAAAACGTCACAGGTGCTTTTCCGGTTATCGGTAAGGATATTGCTAAGTTAGGTTTTAATGAAGCCTCATTCAATGTTGGCGAAGCTTTTCAATATATTTTAAAAGGAACCATCCCAACAAATATTGAAAAATATTCAAAATATACCTTTACAGACCAGTTAGATCCGGCCTTAACGATTAAGCATGATGACCTTAAACCGACGATTAAGGTGGGAAATGAAACGTTAATTATAGAAGATCATTTCAATTATTCAGTCAGTGGTCAAACTATAAGTATTGCTTTAACACCAAAGGGTATCGAACAAATCGCTTCTCAAGTTCCTTTAGCAAATCGAAATAAAATCGCTGATAATGAAATCGATGGTATTTCGTCCAATACAAATGAAGCACCATTTATTGAAGTTAGTTTTACTGCCTACCTTAACGGCACTCACTCATCTACTGATACACCAATTACAAACAATGCAACAATTACTTACAATAATAGTGTGGTAGAAGAGACTACTAGCGCTTCAAATGATGTTTCGATCAAATACGGAAGTCAAGAATTTCAAAAAGTTGACTCCAATAAGAAAGCTCTTTCAGAAGCTGTTTTTACTGTCTTAGAAGATAATGCTCCGATGAAGTGGAACGAACATCTTATCACCCTTAACAATGCCGAGAGTAATCCAAAATTCCCAGATGCAATGGTTGGTAAGGTTATCCAATTAAAATCTGATGCCGAGGGTAATTTTTCAATTGACGGACTGGCATACTCAGCGCAAGGAAATGAGGGAACTAAACCATCGCAGTATTCAGTTAAAGAAACTAAAGCACCGGAGGGTTATCAGTTGTTAGCCGATGCTGTTAATTTTTCAGTAGAAAAAGATAATCAAAAACTTGAGATTACTAATAATTTACGTCCATCTATCCCAGCAACTGGTGGTATGGGGACTGTCATCTTCATCGTAGCAGGCGCATTACTAATGTTCCTTGCAATTTATGGTCGTCGTAAGGCCAAAGAAGAAGCCTAAACGATTAAGAATTTAAGGTATGGAGATTTTCTCCATCCTTTGTTAAGGGAAATAGGCCTATTTCCCTTAACAAAGGATATTCAAACTAGGAGGTATGATATGAAGTTATTTAAACAACTTACTACATTTCTATTGATGCTTTTTACCTTAATGATCATACCGTTTAATCATATTTCAGCCACATCCAATCGCTTGATCATTCATTCTGTTGATAGTGAAACAATAAGAGAATATAGAGTATGGAAGGTCGATCCCACCTATTCTCAAGCAGATATCGCTTCTTTAAAAGAAAAGAAAGTTAGTGAATTAGATCATCTATTTAAACAATCTTACTCTTCAAAAACGAATGAAAATTCTCTAGCCATTATTGACGGGCTTCCGGATGGTAGCTATTACGGATTAGAAATCAATCAAGCCGGTAAAAAAGAAGAACGTACGGTACCATTTATCATCGATTTGCCTTATCAAAACGCTTTTGAAGTTGATGTTTTCCCTAAGCGCGTTCAAACGGGCTACCTAAAAATCAAAGTGATCGGTGAAGTGACCACTAACCAAATGGATGATTGGAAGAATTTAGCGAATGTTACTTTTTATATTTATGCAGCGAATTCAGACCAGCCAATGTTGTTTAAAGAAGGGCATTTTACAACGGATCCTTCGGGCAAGGCTGAATTGAAGTCGAATTCTCTTGGTGAAATCACTCTCGCTTCATTACCAGAAGGAGACTATGTATTAGTTGAACTAAAAACGGTCGATGGGTATCAGCTTTCAAAAAAAATACATTTCACTATTAAGGCTGGTGAAGTTACTGAAGTTTTAGTTAAAAATTATCTGATTGCTAAAGAGACTTCTCAAGACTCAACCACAGAGCCTACAGATGAAAGCTCATTTGAAGAAGGGCTTGAAAAGGGCGGACAACATTTCCGAAAGGTCAACCATAAAAAGCCGGCGCAAGGCTTGATGGGTGCACGCTTTGAAGTAGTCACTTGGAATAGTAAAAAACGCCTCTTCGAACCAGTCTCTTCGAAAGAAGGGTCTTTCTACATTGTAGAATCTGATTCACGAGGATATTTTGAAGTCAACAATCTGCCCTTAGGAAAATACTATCTTATCGAAATCGAAGCCCCCATTGTACAAGGTCTAAAATACCAACCCTTTGAACAAGCCATTCCCTTTGAAATAACCAGTCAGAGTTATTGGAACTATACTGTAATGGAGATCGTCAACCATCCAGTTGAAGCATCAAAGCAAGAGCAAGATATTCCTATTAACCGACCTTCTAAACCAAGTGATATTGGCTTTTTACCAACGACAGGAGAATGTAAAACTAATTATTTCTACCTTGCTTTTCTTTTTATAACCATCGGTTTATCCATTCTTTTTTATAAGTCGACAACTGGTACAGAAAGGATTTCATGTAAACTTTATGAAGAAGAAAAAAATTAAACTCTTTTTTTATAATCTACTTTTTATAATGGGAGGGATAGCTTTATGCTATCCTTTTATTTCACGTTACCTCTATGACCAAGCCTCACGCGTGGAAGTGAATAGCTATAAGGAGGCTGTGCAACAACTGTCTATACAAGAAGTGGACCGACGTGTTTTTCTTGCCCAAGCCTACAACGACCAATTAAGTCAGAAAAAAGAGGGCGTTTCAAAGCTTTCGGATCCTTTTTCAGAAAAAGATCATCAAGAAGGACGTGCAGCCTATGCGCATATGTTGGAGATTAATGAACAAATTGGTGTCATTGATATTCCTAAAATAAATGAATACTTACCAGTTTTTGCTGGAACCAGTGAAGAAGTGCTGCAAAAAGGAATCGGACATTTAGAAGGGACAAGTCTGCCGGTAGGTGGACTTCACACCCATGCAGTTATTACAGGGCATCGAGGGTTGCCGAATGCACGTTTATTTTCGCATTTAGACAAGTTAAAAATAGATGATGTCTTTTATTTTAACAACTTAAATGAAACTTTAGCCTATCAAGTCGATCGAATCGATGTCATCTTACCTCATGAAATAGGATATCTTGATATTGTTCCAGAGCATGATTATATGACATTAATTACTTGTACCCCCTATATGATCAATAGTCACCGCCTACTGGTTAGAGGACACCGTATTCCTTATGTAGAGGATGAATTTGAAAAAGACCGCAAGACCTCTATGAACTTCTTTATCAAGTACCGCTGGCTTTTATTACTCCTGTTACTTTTACTACTACTTACTATTCTTTTTTGGCTGTATAATCGAAAAAAGACTGACAATGGAAAGTAGGTGGCTACAATCAATAGAAGAAATATCAAAGCTGTTTTAAACATTTTTATTTTCCTTTTGGGTTTGACCTTGGTCGCCTATCCTTTTGTAGCGCGTTATATTCATAACCAAGCGGCAAGAACGCAAGTAGAAGAATTTAGGGACCAATCTATCAAAATATCACAAACTGAATTAGACCGTCGGATTGAATTAGCCCATGCTTATAATTCGACCATCCTTCCTAGTATGAATGGCGTGGTGGATCCTTTTACCAAAAAACAAAAGGAAGGAATTAAAGAATATGCTCGCATGCTCGAAATCAATGAACAGATAGGCTTTATCGATATTCCTAAGATTGATCTCTCATTACCTATCCATGCAGGAGCGACTGAAGAAGTCTTACAAAAAGCAGCCGCTCACCTCCAAGGAACCAGCTTACCTGTTGGTGGTAAAGGAACAAATAGCGTCATTACAGCTCATAGAGGCTTACCTAGCGCCAAATTATTTTCTGATTTAAACAAAATGGAAGTTGGCGACTTATTTTTCCTCCATAACTTGCGCGATGATTTAGCTTATCAAGTGATTGAAATCAAAGTGATTGAACCTAATGATTTTGAATCCCTCAAAATTGAAGAAGCAGAAGATCGAGTAACTTTATTAACCTGCACACCCTATATGATTAATAGTCATCGCTTATTGGTTATTGGTAAACGTATTCCATATCCGAAAGAAAGCGTTCAAGAGACAATAACAAGAAGACAGCCATCTCCATGGAAGTTATGGCTTACGATTGCGTTAAGCTTATTTATTTTCTTGTCTATTATAGTTTTATTCATCAAAAGAAAAAAAGCTAATCGTAGCTTTTCTAGGGTAAAATGAGTCTATTGATAAGTTGCTGGTCAAAATAAACAATGAGTAATTTGTGTTTGAAATTCCTGTTTTTTTTCACTACTATAGGAATAGCAAAATTAAAAAAGCTAAACCACGATATAACTAACTTTTGTGCACAGAAGGGTGGAAAGTCATGCTTGTCTATAACCAGTGGAAAAAAGATCTCATTTCAATCAATCCTGCTGAATTATTCTTCTATAGCTACTTGGGCCTCATCTTAATTGGGAGCCTCTGTTTAAAATTACCTTTTGCAACTAATGAGGGTGTGCAGACCTCATTGATTGATAGTATCTTTACAGCCGCTTCTGCAGTTTGCGTCACGGGTCTAGCGACTTTAACCACCGCAAGTCATTGGTCGCCATTTGGTAAAACGGTCATTTTAATTCTCATACAAATAGGCGGTATTGGAATCATGACCGGTGTGGGAACCATTGGTATGTTAATGGGGAGACGGCTGTCTTTTTCTAATCGTAAGTTCTTAGCAGAAGAAAAAAACACCACTACTTTTAGTGAGGTAGCAGACCTTGTGCGGTATGTCGCTTATTCTACTTTAATTATTGAAGCCATTGGTGCTGTTTTATTAAGCTTTCAATTTATACCTGAATATGGGGTCATTAAAGGCGTCATCAATAGTATCTTTCACTCTGTTTCTGCTTTTTGTAATGCCGGCTTTGATATTATCGGTGACCAAAGTTTTATGGGCTATGTCGATAATAATTGGATAAATATCGTACTAATGTTCTTAATTATAGTAGGGGGACTCGGTTTTTCAGTTAGCAGAAATTTAATCCACCATTACTTAAATGGAAAGCCTCTTCGCTTGCATACAAAACTTGTTATAGTGACAACAAGTCTTTTAATTATCTTACCTGCCTTATTCTTTTTAGTTGTTGAATGGCAAAATCCTAGTACGTTAGGACCCTTAAATCTTGTGGATAAATTTACTGCGGCTTTTTTTCAATCGGTAACGACAAGAACGGCTGGTTTTGCGACGATCGAACAAGGAGGCTTACGCACCCCGAGCTACTTGGTGACGAATCTACTGATGTTTATTGGGGGGGCACCCGGAGGAACAGCCGGTGGCTTAAAAGTTACAACCTTTGCCTTATTAATTCTTTATACTCTGTCGTATTTGCGCGAAAGTCAAGATACCGTTGTCTTTAGACGTCGGATTCCTAGGAAGAATATATTGAAATCACTGGCCATTTTCTTTCTTTCTTTTTCTTGGGTGGGTATCGCTTTAATCTTGCTTACCCTCTTTGAACCTAATAAGTCACTGGTTAATCTTTATTATGAGATTATCTCTGCTTATGGTACAGTGGGATTAAGCCAAGGAATTACAGCCAGTTTAAGTGTGATGAGTAAAATAGTGATAATCTTTACCATGATTTTTGGTAAAATTGGACCCATGGCGATGGTGTTTGTCTTCTTCAAATCCAAAGCCTCGAACAATTATCGCGAAGCACAAGAAAGTATCTTAGTGGGGTGATTATGTGAAGGAATATCTAGTGATTGGCGCCGGAAGATTTGGGCGTAGTTTAGCGGAGAATTTAATGAAATTAGGACATGAAGTGATTATTATTGATCATAATGAAGAAAGCATCAACCGAATCGCTCCTTATGTAACCCATGCAATTTGCGCAGATATCAAAAACATTGAGGTTTTTCATGAGTTAGGGCTAGCGAATATCCAAACAGCCATTATTGCAATTGGATCGGATTTAGAAGCGTCTATATTATCTACCATCACTTTAAAAGAAATCGGTGTAAAAACAATCATCGGCAAAGCTTCTACCGATTATTATGCCAAAGTTCTTAAAAAGGTTGGCATTGATAAAGTGATTATTCCAGAAAAAGAAAGTGGCCGTAAATTAGCTTATAGTTTATCCTCTAAGAATCTTGTTGATTATTTTAATATTATTGATGACTATTCCATCTTCGAAGTAACCACCCCTTCATTATGGGTGGATAAAAGTCTAATCGATTTAGACGTGAGAGCTAAACATGGCTTTAATATAGTTGGAATTATTCGAGATTCGGGTGATTTTCTTGGAAATCCTGAACCTCATTCGGTCATCCATAAAGGGGATATGTTGGTAATACTGGGAACCTCAAAAGACTTTATGACGGTTGAGAAGCTGATTAATGAGCAATAATTGATCCATTGAATAAAGTATCAAATCCTGAAACAATCTACATTTTAGATTGTTTCTTTTTT
This sequence comes from Facklamia sp. P13064, assembly GCF_050409425.1. NCBI lineage: Bacteria > Bacillati > Bacillota > Bacilli > Lactobacillales > Aerococcaceae > Facklamia > Facklamia sp. P13064. The sequence goes on from NZ_JBNUPM010000006.1 coordinate 92,542, forward strand.
ATTTTAAATGGGAGGGTTTGAGAACGAACATATTACGCATTTTAATATAAACAATTTGTATCAAACTGTTTCGAGATAAAATATTGATTTTTTTTCTAATCGTGTTATAATTATTTTATCATAATAGATCGAGGTGGTATTTATGAGAAAAATGTCAATCATTTTTTCAAGTGCATTATTGCTAGCTAGTGTTGGAACTCCTCTGATACAACAATCAATATACGCACAAGAAGAAGCGTCAAATACTTCGCAAGCTTATAGTGCAAATGTACAAGATTTAGCAATAGAAATAGTAAATCAAAAAGACAAATTAGAAGCATTAGAACAAACGGTCTTAGGGACTCCCTATGAAGATCTCCTAAATAAAAGTTTTGATATTTTAGAAACAGTCATCTCAGACGCTACTGCAATAGCAAAAGGCGAGGGTATAAATCCTGAAACAATTTATGCTTTAAATTCAATAGGGCCACGTCTAACTGCTATTACAGAAGTAATTGAGGCAATTGATTATTCCGTTAATCATTTGAATAATAAAATAATCGATGCCCACCATATGATGGGATTAAAAATTACACATCTTACATACACTCTGTTGAATCCGCTTTCTTCGAACAATAGCATTGAGAAATTAATTGCTGAATTGAGAGAAACCAAGAGTGAGGCAGCTGCTCTACCAGATCTCAGTGAAAAAGATACAGCAACTATTTACTCAAAAGCTAAATTAGATAAAGCCATTTGGAATACGCGTTTTATTCGGGATGAAAAAATATTAGGTAAGATGGGTGCCAATGTCTATCATTCTTTAAATCGCGCAATCACAAAAGCAGTAGGAATTCAACTTGATCCAAAATCAACCGTTGGAGAAATCGACCAAGCGGTGGCTGAAATTGAAAGTCAACTTAATCAAGCCTTACAAGGTAAAGTTGTAGAAGTCACTAAACGTGATCGTGTAGCTGATCACAAGGAAGATCTGCTCGTAATTAAAGATAAAGAAGAGCAAATTAAGCATCTGAAAGAAGTTTTAGCGGGTACAAATTATGAAAATATCCTTGAAAGAGCTTCAAAATTGGTTGAAAACATCAAGAAAGAAGCCACTCTCGAAGCAAGCATAGCGGGCAAAGTTCCATTAAAGGTTGATACAATTGGAAGTCGGATTGAAGCATTAGTAACGATCATTGATGGAATTGTATACGCAACGACTGAAGCTACTAATAAAGTCAGCCATGCCCATAAAGACATGGGATATACAATCACTAAAGCTTTAATCACTTTAGCAGACCCATTCTCTTCACAAGCTTCAATCGATCATCAAGTACAACAAATCTTAGATCTAAAAGAGGCCATCAATGATTATCCAGATTTAACTGAAGAGGACATTGCAACAATCTATGTAAAAGCTAAATTAGATAACGCCATTTGGAATACACGTTTTATCAGAGATAAAAACATATTAGGTAAACTTCCTTTTGAACAGTATAATGATCTTAATAAAACAATTACTAAAGCCGTAGGTGTGCAGTTGGATCCAAAATCGACTGTCAAGGATATTAATTTATCCGTTCAACAATTACAAGAAAAACTTCAATCAATTTTAGGTTACGAAGTGGGATCAATCGTATCAAAAGACTTGACACTTCCAGACATTGTAAAAGATCATGAGGTTGCTTCAGATCTAGAAGAATTAAAAATTGAAGAAGATAAACTGGTAAAAATTTCTGAAAGAGTTCTTTCTAAAAAATATGAAAAATCATTAGAACAAGCCTTTAAGTTAATCGATAAACTCGGTGGCGAGTTAAATGGGATAAAACAATCAGATACTATATTTAACCTAAACTCAATTGGTAGCCGGATGAATGCTTTAAAAAACATTATTGAGTCCATTGATTATGCAACAAGTGAACTCAAAAATAAAGATTTATCTATACATAAAGATTATGGTTTTGCAATTACAAGAACACTAGTTACTTTATCAGACCCATTTGCTTCAAAAGAAAAAATTGAAAAAAGAATGGCTGAATTGCAAGCTTTAGAAACAAAAGCAGCCCATACACCCGATCTTCATTTAGATTCTCGTGCTAATATTTATGTTCAATCAATCCTAGATGAAGTGATTTGGAATACAAGATTTAGACGGGATAAAGAAGTTCTCGGTAAACAACCTTATGAAGTATATTCTAAAATCAATCGGACACTTACAAAAGCAGTTGGGGTTCAATTAAATCCAAATTCTACTTTAAGAGATGTCTATTCAATGATTCATGAATTAGAATTATTGTTTGATGATAAGATAACAGAAACCGAAGAAGTGATTGCAACAGAAGTCACTGAAGAAGAAGCTACCATCCAAGCTCTTAATGATGAAGTTGCTGTGGATGAAGCGATTGAAGCTGATGAAGAAAGTGTTAGTGAAGATCAGAGTGAAGAAGCTTCCGTAGAAGAAGTGATTGTCGGCGATACTTTTGAAGAGCTTTCTACAGATGAAGCGATTGAAGAAGAAATAACATCAGTTGAACAAATTGAAGAAACAACGGTTGAGAAATCGGCAGATGACGCTGAAACTGAAGAAACTCAACTTGATGCTGAGCAAACAGTTCTTCAAGACGAAACTATAAGTGACCTCTCAATAGAAGAGTCAGCCGTTGAATCAGATCTTTAATCATAGCTTGGTCCGTCTCGTTAGAAGCCTAATAGAATCATTCTATTAGGCTTTTTAGTTTGAAATACAATTTATTTATATAGGTTTACATAATATACATTATCTTATTTTTAAAACGGTGACAATTCACATAGCCTCTAACCAGTAAAAAGATGAAAAGCAAACTTAGCATAACTCCAAAAGTAAATGGTAATGGAATCCTATCAATAGTACGGGGGCCTTGATTAATAGATATCAGCGCCAAAAATAGATGAGACGCTCTTTACTGACTAGGTTTCACTCGGCTTCATCTTCGCGGTAAAAATAAGGTGAAGACCGATATAGGGATGATATTTATGACCAATAATCTAAGTAAATACGCAAAGCAGCGAGCCTAGATTGGAAAGTAACTTTCCAATCTAGGCTCGCTGTATATTTTGAAGCGGCTGAGAAGACCTTTTGTCTCAGCCCCCTTCAAGATAAATTGAATGCATCAATCTTAAGTTTCAGTAAGCCGAAATTGAATTCGCCTTTAAACTTAGGTTTCTATTCAAATTATTTAGTATTATTCTTCGTTTTCTTTCTTTTTAGGCATTGTAAGGAACAATCCAGCTAAAATAGAAAGGGCAGCTCCAGAGAAGATGGCATATGCTCCTGCATCCCCTGTTGCTGGTAAAACGGAAGCTTCATCCATCTCACCATTAGGTGCTTGAGGGTTAGGCTTTTCAGGTGTCTCTGGACTTTCAGGTGTTTCTGAACTTTCAGGTGTCTCTGAACTTTCAGGTGTCTCTGAACTTTCAGGTGTTTCTGAACTTTCAGGTGTTTCTGGACTTTCAGGTGTCTCTGGACTTTCAGGTGTCTCTGGGTCTGTAGGATCATTAGGGTTAGATGGAACGTTTGGGTCAACTTCTTTAACTTCTACTATCACTAAAGATGACTTTGTAACACTTGCACCGTTCTTATCCGTTACTTTAAAAGTAATCGTGTATTCCCCAGGAACATTTGGGTTGAACCCTCCATCATTGGTAATCACAACGGACTCTTTTAAATCACCATCTTCAGCATCTTGTGCGTCTGTTATTAATGAAGCTAAAGTAAAGGTATTATCACCTTGTGCAATACGCATATCTTCAACGGTGAGCGTTGGTGCTTCATTAATTGAGGTCCATTTTGGTGAAACAGTCACTACTGCTGATTTAGTAATGCTTGCACCCATTTCGTCAGTGACCATGAATATAATCGTATATTGACCTGGTGCATTGACATCAAAACCACCATTGTCAAAGATTTTAACTTCGTTAATCAGATCACCATCTTCTTTGTCATGAGCCTTTTCAATAAGCGATTCTAAAGTAAAGCTTTCGTCACCTTGAGCAATGGTGCTATTTTTAACACTAAGTGTTGGCGCTTCATTAAGTGGCGTCAATGGTGTCATTTCTTCCTCTACAGTTACGACTGCTGATTTAGAAATAGTTGCCCCATCTTTATCCGTTACTTTAAAAGTAACAATATATTGACCCGCTGTATTGACATCAAACCCACCATTATCAACGATTTCAACTTCGTCAATTAAGTTGCCATCTTCAGTATCATGAGCCTTTTGAATGAGTGATTCTAAGGTAAAGACATCATCTCCTTGGGTGATTGTTTGATCTGTTACTTTGAGTGTTGGTGCCTCATTAAATGGAGTCCATTTTGGTGAAACAGTAACAACAGATGACTTTGTAACACTTGCACCATTCTTATCCGTTACTTTAAAAGTAATCGTGTATTCCCCAGGAACATTTGGGTTGAACCCTCCATCATTGGTAATCACAACGGACTCTTTTAAATCACCATCTTCAGCATCTTGTGCGTCTGTTATTAATGAAGCTAAAGTAAAGGTATTATCACCTTGTGCAATACGCATATCTTCAACGGTGAGCGTTGGTGCTTCATTAATTGAGGTCCATTTTGGTGAAACAGTCACTACTGCTGATTTAGTAATGCTTGCACCCATTTCGTCAGTGACCATGAATATAATCGTATATTGACCTGGTGCATTGACATCAAAACCACCATTGTCAAAGATTTTAACTTCGTTAATCAGATCACCATCTTCTTTGTCATGAGCCTTTTCAATAAGCGATTCTAAAGTAAAGCTTTCGTCACCTTGAGCAATGGTGCTATTTTTAACACTAAGTGTTGGCGCTTCATTAAGTGGCGTCAATGGTGTCATTTCTTCCTCTACAGTTACGACTGCTGATTTAGAAATAGTTGCCCCATCTTTATCCGTTACTTTAAAGGTAATTGTATATTCTCCAGGAACATTTGGGTTGAACCCTCCATCATTGGTGATCACAACGGACTCTTTTAAATTACCATCTTCAGCATCTTGTGCGTCTGAAATTAATGAACCTAAGGTAAAAGTATTATCACCTTGAGCAATACGCATGTCTTCAACGGTGAGGGTTGGTGCTTCATTAATTGAGGTCCATTTTGGTGAAACTGTAACAAGAGATGACTTAGTAATAGTTGCGCCATCTTTATCCCTTACTTTAAAAGTAATCGTGTATTCCCCAGGAACATTTGGGTTGAAGCCTCCATCACTGGTAATCACAACGGACTCTTTTAAATCACCGTCTTCAGCATCTTGTGCGTCTGAAATTAATGAACCTAAGGTAAAAGTATTATCACCTTGAGCAATACGCATGTCTTTAACAGTGAGAGTTGGCACTTCATTGAGTGGTGTCAACGGTAGATTATCTTCAGGAATATATTGCACAGCTGCAATGTCCCGATAATCATCCGTTTTCTGAAGCATAATAGGTTATTGATGGATTACTATGCAAATTGAATGTTTCTACATAATTAAAAGTAGAACTTGTCACATCATTGCCGATCATTTTCCAGTCACCTGTATATTGGTTAAGGCCAACTTGTGTCCCTGCCAATCCATCTTTTGATAGTTGGGTTTCTTGAATGACTTCAGGATGCGCTAAGAATTGATAGGCAGAGGTGAAATCACCATAAGAAGTTAAATTTTGAGATCCATCTTCATGACTATCCGGCTCACGACTTTCAAAATAAGCTCGCCATTCTAATCCAGCCCATAGTGGTAAAATAGGCGTCTTTTGAGCCTGTTCTTTTGTCACAACATAATCCAACCGAATAGCAATAGGAAAACGAGAGGAAAGAGTTCCTGAATTAATGGCAAATCTTCGAACTGTGCTAAAGCCTTCATCATCCAATTCTTGATTTTGACTTAACTTGAATTGCTTGATTGCTTCTTCCGGAGAAGCGTATCCTTTCGTAGAAGTAAACATTTCTCCTTTAGGTTGATATGATGAGTGTGTTGCCGTGTAGCCTCGATCTACAATGCCTCCAGGTAAATAATCAAATCCTTTAGCTTTTAAGGCGCGCACTTCATCCAATGTTGCTAGATTACCGAATTTTCCGGCATAACTATACTCATCCCCAGTATATTCTCTTAGTAGTTGATCACGTAGATCAAAGGCATCTGATAAAGCTGGGTACTCGACTCCTTCATACTCTTTAATCATTTCTAATGGTAATAAAATATCAACTGCTGCATCATGTGTTTTTTTAATATCCGTATAGTGCCAATCACCTGCTGCATCTTTTAATTTATCCCCATCATATGTCCCAATTTGTGTGATTTTAATATCTTTTAATAGAGAAGGAACCACTAAACTATAAGATGTTGCGGTTTGGACATGATCCGAACTTGTAATTCCTGCAAAAGAGACCTGGAAAGAATACTGAATATCTCCCGTCTCCAGTTTTTTCGCTTCAAGTGGAGTTACATCAACTCCACCTCCTGTATAGGAAATAACATTTTGTGAGGGAAAATTTTGAAATTGATTATAATTTTGCATTGGCTGAAATTGAACGCCATTGTCTGTAACAATTTGAGGTTTCTCTTGTAATTCAAGTTCATTACTGTTTGAATTAAGTGATGAAGCTTCTTCTATTTGATTTAAATGAATTTCCTCTTCCGTTACTGTTTCTTCTTCAGTTACTACTTCTTGTTCAGTTACTGCTACTTCTTCAGTTACTGCTTGCTCTTCAGTTACTACTTCTTCTTCAGTTACTGCTACTTCTTCAGTTACTGCTTGCTCTTCAGTTACTACTTCTTCTTCAGTTACTGCTTGATCTTTAGTTACTACTTCCTCTAAAATTACTGCATGAGAAAAATTCTCATCAGTCAATTCGTTAGCCGAAGCTTGTGTAATGCCAAATGAACTCATTACTATAAATGAACCAATTGCTACTGAACATAAGCCAAAAGATTTTTTTCTTAAGGCAAATCTGTTTTTATTTTCTAACACCATATCATAACCCCTTTCAAAATAATCAATGTATAATATACATTAATTTATTATAAACTCTAGAGTTGTCAAACATATGTTACACAAGGTGCTTCTAAATGGGCATGCTTATG